>CAJUQD010000008.1 GCA_910588105.1 uncultured Oscillospiraceae bacterium
ATGACGATCTGTGCCGTGTTCATGGCTATTCTGTCATTGAGAACCCGAAGCCCAGCGCCAAAAAGCAGAAAGAGATGGCGGCGGCGCAATACGGCTCCAGCCATAAGGAACAGTTGCGGCAGGCCATTGACCGGGTGCTCCCCGACAGCCGGGACTATGAGGACTTCCTGGCGAAAATGCGGGCCGAAGGCTACGAGGTCAAGGAGGGCAAGCAACTGTCTTTTCGCGCACCCGGCTGGGATCGTTTTACCCGTTCCAATAAACTGGGAAGCGATTATACCAGGGAGGCCCTGCAGGAGCGGTACGCTGTCCGGCGCGGGCCGTCCGCAGGCGCGAAAAAGCCCTTCCAGCGGGATGGCCGGAAGGTCAATCTGCTCATCGACATTCAGGCGAAAATGGCGGCGGGAAAGGGTGCTGGCTACGAACATTGGGCGAAGATATTCAATCTGAAAGAGGCCGCAAAGACGCTGAATTTTCTGGTGGACAACGGCCTGACCGATTATGATGAACTGACGGCGCGGGCGGAGCAGGCCGGGGCACGGTTTGATGCTGCTTCCCGCCGCATCAAGCAGTTGGAGGCGCGGATGGCACAGACCGCCCAGCTCAAGACCCACATCATCAATTACTCCAAGACGCGGGATGTGTATGCCGCCTATCAAAAATCCCGGCACAAAAAGGAGTTCCGTGCGGAGCATGAAGCCGAGATCGCGCAGCATGAGGCGGCGAAGAAAGCCTTTGACGCCCTGGGCGGCAAACCGATTCCGAAGGTAGCCCAGCTCTCCCAAGAATACGCCGAGCTGCTGGCGGAAAAGCAACAGGAATATGAGGAGTACCGGGCGGCGCGGCAGGATATGATCGCCTATCAGACGGCGAAGCAGAACGTGGATAGAATTCTCGGCCTGACGCCGGAGGAACAGGAGCAAAATAGAGAGCAAAAGCCGGAGCGGTGACTGTGAAAATCTCCCATGCCGCTGGCATGGGAGATTTTTTTATACCTATTCAAATCATGATATATACTCGGCAATATCTTCAAGTTTACAGTCCAGCGCCGTACATAATTTGTCCAGGGTCTTTGTCTCAATATTGTCATTAGCCCGGAGCCGTCTGACGGTTTTGCTGTCAATGCCGCATCGTTCCCGAAGCTGATATGTGGAAACGCCCTTTTTCTCCATTGTTACCCACAGCTTATCGAATATAATCATAAGATCAGCCCCCTCATTGACAATTAATAGTATGGGGGTTATAATCCTTTTTATTAAGGGGATATAATCCCCATATACGAGCAAGAGGTTGATGCCCTATGCTGACAAAATGCTGCGCCTTTACCGGCCACCGCCCAAGCAAATTTCCGTGGCGGCATAACGAAGCGGACAGCCGGTGTGTGGCATTGAAAGAAAAACTGACCGATCAGATCACAAAGCTGGTGAATGCCGGTGTGACGGATTTTTTCAGCGGTATGGCGGAGGGGACAGATACCTACTGTGCGCAGATCGTCCTTGACCTGCGCAGAAAAAATCCCGCGCTGAACCTCCACTGTGTCCTGCCCTGCGAGGGGCAGGCAGACAGATGGGGCGATTTAGCGCGGGAACGGTATCACACGATTTTGAAACAGGCCGACTTTGTGGAGCATGTGAGCCGGAAATACTATGACGGCTGTATGTTGGCGCGCAACCGGCGTTTGGTGGATCAGGCCGGGATTCTGTTGGCCGTATACAATGGTGAGCGGCGCGGAGGAACGGCGGCAACTGTGCGCTACGCACAGAAAGCGGGACGGGAAATCATCATGATTGACCCGCTTGCTCAAATATGAAAATATGGGCTGAAAAGCCGAGGGGGGATTTATCGTGACAGCAAATTTACCACCCGAGATTGGGAAGATATTGGAGGGGTTGTTCAAAAAAGTGGCACCGTCGGAAGGCGGTGACTGGATTGCCGATTACGTGGATTTCAATGAAACCGAGGTTCACGGCATTCCCATCCTCCGTGTGAATATCAAGGATGAGGATATGGCGGGTCTTTTGAGCAAACCCGTCGGGCAGTATTCGACGCTTCAGACGGGGCCGCTGGGAGACTATGACGATCTGGAAAATGTCTGCGCCTGCTTGACCGAGGAATTGGACCGCTACCTAACCCCCTATAAGGGGAAAACACTGCTAATCTGTGGAATAGGGAACCAGGATTCCCCGATCGATTCCATTGGGCCGGAAACCGCGAACAGGATTTTTACCCATGTCCCGATGAAGTCCGCATTTGAAAAGCTGACGGTTCTTACACCAGGCGTGAGCGGCGCGACAAACATCAGCGGGAGCACCCAAATTGCCAGCGTGTCGTCCGCAATAGGCGCGGCCTGTGTGCTTCTGGTCGATTCCACGCACTGCACGGACTATTCCCGCCTTTGCCGCTGTATAGAGCTGACGGACGCTGGGATAAAAATTTATCATAGCGGCGAGGAGCTATCATCCTCCACGATTGGTCTGCCGGTCATTTCCATCGGGATTCCGGCTGCTATCCGTGTCCAGGATTTAGCGCCGGATATTGAGGCGTCCGACCAGGACTTTTTGACCGTTTCCAATATTGAAGCTGTGGTGAGAAGGGCCTCTTTGATGATCGCCTGCGCAATTATGCGGGTGGCCTATCCAGAGCTGGATCACAGCGCCAGTATGATGATCGCGGACTATTCGCTGCTGTAACCCCATGCCTGTATGCTTGCCATATGCTTCCCGCGCGGATGTGCGGGGAGGAGCGACCAACGGGAGCGCAAAGCCACGCCAAAGGCGTGTTCGACTGGACGCGGGAGCGGCCAGTCCGGGGCTTGGGGGCGCTGTGTGCCGGTGGCACACGCCCAGCGCCGACCGAGCCGAAGGCGAGACTCGGAGCCCCAACAAGCGAGCGGCGATATCAAAACGATATCGCCGCTCATTGCTTGCAAAATCTATTTGGGATGGCGTTAAAGCTTATTACTAGGCTGGGGTGTGTTTGTAGTAGCAGCAGGCCCTTTGGAACAGCCAACAAGGTTCAGACAAAGTGAAATGGTCAAGATCAGGGCAACAATTTTCCTGTGGCAACCTCCTCGTGATGAATGGCCGAAAATATAGTTTTGCTTATAGATCAGACTGTTTTTCCAAAGCGGCGGTACAACGTTGATACTGTTCCCTTAGCATCTCTAAAATATCCTGTAATCTGGTAATTTCTGATTCCATCTCAACACACCGTCGTTTCAGCATTTCAGAACGTGTCAAAAGTGACTGTGTCCCCTCTGTCTCCAGCTTAGCATATTCCGATATTTCTTTGATGGAAAAACCTGCTTCTTTTAGAGTAAGCAAATCTTGGAGGTGGGCAATATCACTTTCGGTGAACACACGAACTCCGTTGGGAGATCGTTCAATGAAAGGCAACAATCCTTTCTTGTCATAAAACCTGATTGTAGAACTGGGGATGCCCAGCTTCTCAGATGCCTCGCGCACAGTATATAGCATAGAATCCTCCTTAATTTGTCTTGCTTAAACCTCGGTTCAAGCTATATAATGTATTTATCTGTAATTCCCAACCACTGTCGTCAACTTAAGGAATTGGAAAAGCATTACAGTTCTGAGGGTGCGTGATGGAAAGAAACAGCATCATCTTTCTATGCAAAAAAGTTTGCAATGTCTATAGGCATAACCATTGCAACGCAAGGATTTGAGCTTAAGTTGACGGCAGCGATCTCCAACATTTGAAAATGGGTGAAACTAGATTAAAACAGTTTTATCGAGCAGTAAACACAAACCGCAAAATATGTATAGTTCACATCAAAAGTTGAATCCTTGGAGCTTAGACTAATGCTCAAAATGGAGGTCAAACCAATGCTCAAAATAATGATATTAGAGGATGAAAAGCCTCAAACAGACAGGTTGATGCAGTTTCTATCAAACTACCATGATGAGCATGGGGAGTTTGAATATGTTGCTGAAACTTACAACCGAGGCATAGCATTTTTGGATGCCTATAAATGCGATGCTGATCTTATTTTCTTAGATATTCGCGTACCTGATTTGGCAGGGATGGAAGTAGCTAAACGGATTCGAGAAGTAGACCAAAATGTAATGATAATTTTTGTAACTAACTTGACCCAATATGCTATAGAGGGATATTCTGTCGAGGCTTTTGATTATATCTTGAAACCGATTCAGTACGCCTCTTTCTCTGCGAAACTGGACAGGGCCTTTCGTATGCTGTCGTACCGGGAGCCAGAAATTTCTCTGACCTTCCGGGAAAAAGAGGGAGGAACACGCGTCCCTGCCGGGTCAATCACATATGTCGAGGTCTGTGCCCATGACCTTTTATTTCACACTGGAAATGGTGCAATCAAGCAATGGGGTACTCTCTCAAAATATGAAGCTCTGCTGAAAAGCGCCCACTTTGCACGGTGTCACACAAGCTACCTCGTTAATTTGAAATTCGTTCGGAACATCAAAAAGGATTCGGTTGATGTTGCGGGGGTGTTGCTGCCCATTTCTCGCCCACGACGAAAAGAATTCTTGGCCGCCTTTGCGCAGTACAAGGGGGGGAGCATCTAATGCCCCAATGGTATGCGGATTTTCGCACCCCTATCTTCTTGCTCCAGTCCGTGGTGGGGGTGCTGGTGTTTGCCTACTCTCTGAACCCGCGCCCCCGCATATGGCTCCGCCTGGCTCTGGGAACGGCGGTGGGATGCGCCGCCCTGCACATGGGGCGGCTGGTCTTCTTTCCCGGTATGACCGATACGGTCAACAGCCTGGGGCGGGTGGTCCTGTCTATCGCGGCCTATCTCATCCTGATCGCCATCTGCTGGTTTGTCTACCAGGAGAGCTTCTGGACCGCGCTGTTTGTGGCCTCCTCCGGCTACATCGCCCAGGACCTGGGCGGGACGCTGAAGATGGTGCTCAAGCTGATCCCTGCCGTCAACGGGCTGTGCCGGGACCCCCTGGGTATCCTGGTGGCAGACCTGCTGGCATACTATGGCTTTTATGTCGTACTGTTTTTCATCTTCCGCCCCTTTACCCGGAACCGGGAGGAAAACTTCGGCAACCGGGAAAAGGCGGTATTCTCCTTTGTGGTGCTCTTGTTCTGCCTGGGCATGGCCCGGCTGGCCCAGGGCAACCCGGACCGGAACCAGACCGCCGTGTTCGCGGAGGGCCTATACCAGATCCTGTGCGATCTATTCATCCTGCTGCTCCAGTTCGGCGTCATGGAGTGGGCGCGGCTCAGCCGCAGCGTGGACGCCATGCGGGAGCTGGTCCACCAGCAACACGAGCAGTTCCGCCAGTCCAAGGAAAGCACGGATCTGGTCAACGAAAAATACCACGACCTGAAAAATCTGCTGGAGAGCTTTCAGGGCCGCGTTTCCCAGGAGCAGATCGACGTGCTGAAGGAGAAAATCGGGGCGTATGACACCTATGTAAAGACAGGCAACCAGGTCCTTGACATTGTTCTCGCAGAAAAGCGGGCGATCTGCAACCAAAAAGGCATCACGTTCACCTGCTACGCTGATGGCACCGGCATGGAATTTACAGAAGAACTGGATCTATATTCACTTGTGAGCAACGCCTTGAACAATGCTATTGACGCGGTGAGCAAGCTGCCAGAGGGCGAACGATTCATTTCCTTATCCGCAAAATGCACGAATGGGATGCTCATGCTCCATGTGGAGAACCCGTTTTGTGGGTCGCTTACAATGGAGGATGGCCTGCCCAGATCCCCCCGCGATGAACGTTACCATGGGTTTGGCATGAAAAGCATGAAACGGATTGCGGAAAAGTATGACGGAACTTTGTCGGTACAGTCAGAAAATGGAATTTTTGGCCTGGATGTTTTGTTGCTTAAACCATAGTTACAAGTTTTGATGTAAAATATACAGGTTTTGCGGTTCCCCTTTACGGGGAACCACTTTTTTGCTATTTTGCACATATCAAACAGCTTTTGGAGGGATGGAAATGAAAAAAGTACCAACACTGTTCCTTGCGCTCCTGCTCCTGTTCAGCCTGTTGGCCGGGTGTTCCGGCGGACCTTCGGCCGCCACCGCCAAGCCCAGCGCGGCCCCATCGGCAGAGCCCACTCCGCCGCCGAGAAGCGAGGAGATGTGGTTCCAGAACGGCGAGAAGAAAATCTACGCCAAGATGTTCCTGCCCGCAGAGGAAAAGGACAAGTACCCTGCTGTGGTCATCAGCCACGGCTTCGCCGGTTCCTATGAGGACAACGTGAGCCGGGCGGAGCTGTTCGCCGGGAACGGCTACGCCGCAGTGGTGTTCGACTTCTGCGGAGGCGGCCGGGGCTCCAAGTCCGACGGCGAGATGACGGAGATGAGCGTCCTCACCGAGGCGGAGGACCTGAACGCCGTCATGGACGGGATGCTGGCCCTGGACTACATAGACGGCAGCAATTTCTTTCTCCTGGGGGCCAGCCAAGGCGGGTTTGTGTCCTCCTATGTGGCTGCCAACCGGCCCGATGACGTCAAGGCCCTGATGCTCCTGTTCCCCGCCTACGCCCTCCAGGATGACTGCTGGGAACGCCACGGTTCCATTGAAAACATCCCCGAGACCGAGTCCCTGATGAACAACACCCTGGGCGCCATCTACAGCCAGGACGCCATGTCCTTCGACATCTACGACGTGATCGGCGGCTACAAGGGCGACGTGCTGATCTGCCACGGCGACAAGGACGAGCTGGTGGATCTGTCCTACTCCGAGCGGGCCGTGGAGGTCTATGAGAACGCGGAGCTGAAGGTCATCAAGGGCGCCGGACACGGCTTCCAGGGCAAGCCCCTGCGGGAGTCCAACGGCTACCTGGTGGAGTTCCTTCAGGCCCACACCAACTAATTGACCAACGGCATAGGATGCCGAGAAAAATGGAGGAAAAAACAATGAAGAAACTTGCAAAAGTCCTGTCCCTTGCCCTGGCCGTCATGCTGATGGCCCTCACCCTCACCGCATGCGGGTCTTCCGGTGAGTCCGCCGGTCTGTCCAAGCAGTTCACCGCCGGTTCGGCTTACTTTATCGGTGATATCGGATGGTACAACAGCGACGTCTACACCCTGCGTCTCAACGGTGACGACACCTACGAGCTGATGGTCCAGGAGTACCGCTTCGGCACCGAGGACGCGGGCACCAAGGGCCTGCGCACCATCATCTACACCGGCAAGTGCTCCGTGGGCGAGAGCTCCGACGGCTGGGAGACCCACCGGGACGTGACCCTGGAGCCCGCCGAGCGCATCTTCATGGAGCAGCACGAGAAGGGCTACGGCCGCTCCGCCATCGCTGGACACTGCGTTATCGACACCGCCAACTGGACCGACGCCATGACCGAGCTGCTGGACCCCGAGAACAATTCCATGACCGCCAAGGACTTCCTGGACAAGTACGCCGAGAAGCTGACCATTACCGTGGAGGACCCCTCTCTGGACCCGGAGGACACCTCCCTGGGCTACAAGATCGTGGAGATCCCCACCCTCACCCTCTTCACTGAGGCGGGCTGATCTAATCAAGACATATAGGCTCAATACTTAAAAGGTCGGGGCTGCTGCGTGAGGCAGCGGCCCCGATTCGGTTTTAGAAAAGGAGGAACTGACAGTGAAGGGTAAAAAGGAAAAAGGGACAGCCAAACCGAAGGCAAAGGTGAAGGGCAAAGGGCTCTGGACCGCGCTGTCTATCGTGTTCACCCTGTTCTTCATCCTGTTCGTGGTTGCCACCCCCATCGCCAACAACTATGAGGGCATCATCAACATGGTGCTGGGGACGGAGAGCTCCAAGACCATCGGCGACGAGGGCAAGACCTGGTTTGAGGCGGACTTCACCAGCGCCGAGCAGGTGAAGCAGGGTGAGCAGGTCGTGGAGAGCATCGTGGCGGGGGGCTCCGTCCTGATGTTGAACCGGGACAATGCCCTACCCCTGGCCTCCGGCGCGAAGATCACCCTGGCCAGCATCAACTCCGCCCGGTTCGTCTACGGCGGCACCGGCTCCGGTGGGATGAAAACCGACAATGCCAAGACCCTGAAGCAGGCCCTGGAGGACGACGGCTTCTCCGTCAACCCCACCATGTGGTCCTTCTACACCGAGGGCGCGGGCAAGGACTATGGCCGCACCCAGGCGTCCGGCAGCCTGAACAACTACATTTTTGACAACTCCGAATACACCACCAACGAGGTTCCCCTGAGCGCCTACGGCAGCGGGGAGTGGAGCAGCGTCAAGGAGTACGGCGACGCCGCCATCTTTGTGATCTCCCGCGTGTGCGGCGAGGGCGCGGATCTGCCTTGGCACAGCGCCGGGGACGGCAACGGCAATATCCTCCAGCTCTCCAAGGAGGAGCAGGACCTGCTGGGCAAGCTGGCCGAGCTCAAGCAGAGCGGTGACCTGAAGAAGATCATCGTCCTGCTGAACGTGGCCAACGCGGTGGAGATGGACTTCCTGAACCCCGACGTGTGCGGCACCGACTACGGCGTGGACGCCTGCCTCTGGGTGGGTGAAGTGGGCCAGAGCGGCATCAACGCCATCGGCGACCTGCTCAACGGCACCGTGAATCCCTCCGGCAAACTGGTGGACACCTACTGCTATGACAACCTGACCTCCCCCGCCATTCAGAATGCCCACGCCACCAGCTATACCAATGCCGCCGCCAAGGGGCTGAGCTTCAAGGGCACCAACAACGAGTATTACGTGGCCTATCAGGAGGGAATCTACATCGGCTACCGCTACTACGAGACCCGGTATGAGGATGTGGTGCTGGGCCAGGGCAACGCGGGTGATTTCAACTATGACAAGACCGTGGCCTTCCCCTTCGGCTACGGCCTGAGCTACAGCACCTTTGAGTACGCCAACTACTCCATGGTCGAGGACGGGGACAAGTTCACCTTCACCGTGGACGTGACCAACACCTCCGACGTGGATGGCCGCGAGGTGGTGGAAATCTATATGCAGTCCCCCTACACCGACTACGACAAGGCCAACGGCATTGAAAAGGCGGCGGTGGAGCTGGTGGGCTTCCAGAAACAGGACGTGCCTGCGGGACAGACCGTTACCTTCACCGTGGATGTGCCCAAGGAGGAGATGCGGGCCTACGACGCCAACGGCGTGGGCTCCTATATCCTGGACGCTGGCGACTACTACTTCGCCTGCGGCAACGGTGCCCACGAGGCTTTGAACAACATCCTGGCCGCCAAGGGCACCCCGGTGGAGGGCAAGGCCGAGTTTGCCGCCAAGCACACCGTGGCGGCTCAGGACAACGAAGTGTTCGCGGTGTCCTCTGCCACCGGCGCGGAGATCGTCAACCAACTGGACCACGCCGACCTGAACCGCCGGGAGGGCGACAACAGCGGCGGCATCGTCTATCTGACCCGCTCCGACTGGGAGGGGACCTTCCCCAAAGCCAACATCACCCCCACCAGCTACAAAGCGGCCTTCCAGCTGGCTGCCTCCGACGACATGGTGGCGGAAATGAATGCTCTGTACCAGAAGAACACCTCCGGCACCATGCCCACCGTGGGCAAGGAGGGAAAACTGATGCTGGCCCAGTTCATCGGCGTGCCGATCGATGGCACAGTAGAGATCGATGGTCAGAGTTACACCTGGGACGACCTGGTGGATCAAGTGACCTTCAACGAGATGGCCAAGCTCATCGGCCAGGCCTACCACGCCACCGCCCCTGTGGCCAGCGTGGGCAAGCCCGCCACCAAGGACGAGAACGGCCCCCAGGGCATCACGGCCACCCTCACCGGCGGCGGCTCCTCCACCAGTTACACCTCCGAGGACTTGCTGGCCGCCACCTTTGACCCGGAGATCGCCGAGAGCATGGGCCGCTCTGTGGGCAACGACTGCCTGCTGGCCAACGGCAAGGCCTATTCCGGCATCTACGGCCCCGGCGTGAACATCCACCGCACTCCCTACAGCGGGCGCAACTTTGAGTATTACTCCGAGGACCCCTTCATCTCCGGCAAGACCTGTGCCGCCGAGGTGGCCGGTATCCAGTCCAAGGGCGTGTACGTCTACATGAAGCACTTCGCCCTCAACGACCAGGAGACCGCCCGGGACGGTATCTCCGTCTGGACCAATGAGCAGGCCGCTCGGGAAATCTACCTCCAGGCCTTTGAGTACCCTGTGGTGGAGTCCGGCGCTTACTCCGTCATGACCTCTTTCAACCGCATGGGCTGTACCTGGGCCGGCGGTGACAAGGGCCTGCTCACCGGCATCCTCCGGGGTGAGTGGGGTATGCCCGGCTTCGCCCTCACCGACTTCTCCAACAGCAATAACTACATGGACGTGGTCAACGGCGTTCTGGCCGGTGGCGACGCCTGGGACTGCAATGATTCCACCAAATGGACTGGCAAGCTCATGGACTACAAGGACGATCCCACTGTTGTCGCTGCTATGAAGGAGGCTACCAAGCACATCCTGTACACCGTGGCCAACTCCAACGCCATGAACGGCGTCAGCGCCAATATGCAGGTCATTGAGATCCGCCCCTGGTGGAAGAACGCCCTGATTGCCGCCGATGTGGTCTTCGGTGTGCTGGCCGTCGGCTCCATCTTCATGCTGGTCAAGACAGTTAAAAAAGGCAAAAAAGACACCCCAACAATTGAATCTTGATTCTATGCGCTGAATGGCGGCGGCAGGACTGCCAGGTCCCACCGCCGCCATTTTAATAAAGTCTGTGAGGAATGACCATGAGAAAAGTAGTATCCATGAACAAAGGATGGACCTTTATCGGTCCAGATGGTTCATCAGTCCCGGTGGACCTTCCCCACACCTGGAACGCCATCGACGGCCAGGACGGAGGCAACGACTACTGGCGGGGGACGTGCGTCTATGAAAAGGCCTTCCCCAGACCGGAGCTGGAGGCGGACCAGCGGGTCTACCTGGAGTTCCGGGGGGTGAACGCCTCGGCGAAGGTGGAACTGAACGGCGCCGAGGTGGGGACCCACGACGGGGGCTACTCCACCTTCCGCTGGGACGTGACGGACTTTTTGAAGGACGAGAACGCCCTCACCGTCCATGTGGACAACAGCCGCAACGACCGGGTGTACCCCCAGAAGGCGGACTTCACCTTCTACGGCGGCATCTACCGGGACGTGAGCCTGATCGTCGTAAATAAATTCCATTTTGACATGGATCGTTTTGGCGGCCCCGGCATCAAGGTCACGGCCAAGCCGGTGGAGAACTACACCCAAGGCGAGGTGGTGATAAATACCTGGCGGAATTGCGAGGAGGGCCAGGTCCACATCGCAATCCAAGACGGCGGCGGGAACGAAGTCGCCGCCGCCGACCTGCCCAGCGTCAAGCTGTCTCTGCCCGACGTCCACCTGTGGGACGGCGTGAAGGCTCCCTACCTTTACACCGCCGTGGCTACCCTCACCGTGGACGGCAGGAAGGTGGACCAGATCAGCGCCCGATTCGGCGTCCGGGACTTCTTTGTGGACCCCGGCCAGGGCTTCTTCCTCAACGGGCGCAGCTACCCCCTCCACGGCGTCAGCCGCCACCAGGACTGGAAGGGCATCGGCAACGCCATCACCAGGGAGCACCACGACACCGACATGGCCATGATCCGGGAGGTGGGGGCCAACACCATCCGGCTGGCCCATTACCAGCACGACCAGTATTTCTACGACCTGTGCGACCAGTACGGCATGGTGGTGTGGGCGGAGATCCCCTATATCTCCGAGCACATGCCCAACGGGCGGGAGAATACCCTGTCCCAGGCCAGGGAGCTGGTGGCGCAGAACTACAACCACCCCTGCATCGTGGTGTGGGGGGTGTCCAACGAGATCACCATCTCCACCAGGAACAAGGCGGACATGCTGGACAACCACCGGGCCCTCAACGACCTGTACCATGAGCTGGACCCCACCCGCCTGACCACCCTGGCCTGCTACGCCATGTGCGGGCCCTTCAACAGATCCGCCCACATCACCGACCTGGTGAGCTGGAATCTGTACCTGGGCTGGTACGTGCCCGGGCTGTTTTTGAACGACCTGTGGATGGGCTTCTTCCACCTGCGTTACCCCAAGCGCCCGCTAGGGTACTCGGAGTACGGCTGCGAGGCCATGCCCAACCTCCATTCCTCCAGGCCCCGCCGGGGGGACCACACCGAGGAATACCAGTGTGTGTACAACGAGTACATGCTGGAGTGCTTCGCCAAGCACCCCTACCTGTGGGCCACCCACCTGTGGAACATGTTCGACTTCGCCGCCGACGCCCGGGACCAGGGGGGCGAGCCGGGGATGAACCACAAGGGGATCGTCACCTTCGACCGCAAGATCAAAAAGGACAGCTTCTATCTCTACAAAGCCTGGTGGAGCGGCGAGCCCTTTGTCCACATCTGCGGGCGGCGGTACGTGGACCGGCCCGAGACGGTCACCACGGTGAAGGTGTACTCCAACCAGTCCAAAGTCGCGCTGTATGCCAACGGCAAGCTCATCGAGGAGAAGTCCGGCGGCAAGGTGTTCACCTTCCAGGTGCCCCTGGAGGGGGAGGTGGAGCTGAAGGCTGTCTCCGGCACGCTCACCGACCAGTGCGCCATCCGGCGGGTGGACCAGCCAAACCCGGCGTATAAGCTCCAGGGGAAGAGCTCCAACAGCGCCAACTGGGTTTAAGAATAAGGAGGAGAGAGTATGAGCCAAGAACCGAGCACCACCCTGAACCGCGCCAAGCCCTATCAGCTAGTGCTGTTCCCCCTGAACAACGGCGCCACCAACGTGTATTTTGTGCTGATCTTGTCCTATGTGGCCCAGTTCGGCTCCAGCATTTTGAAGCTGGGCATGTTCGCCTCCATCATGGTGACGGTGATGCGGGTGGCCGACGCCGTCACCGACCCCATCATCGGGGCCATGATGGACCGCACCAGCACAAAAATCGGCAAATTCCGGCCCTTCATGATTCTGGGCAGCGCCGTCATGGCGGTGAGCGTGGTCTGCCTCTACATCCTCACCCCGCTCATTCCCGAGAGCATGATGTGGGCGCGCTATGTGGCCTTCGTGGTGGTCTACTTCGTGTGGGTCATCGGCTACACCTTCCAGACCTCCTGCACCCGGGCGGGCCAGACCGTGCTCACCAACGACCCCAACCAGCGGCCCATGTTCACCATCTTCAACACGGTGGGCTCCCTGCTGGGCATGGGGGTCATGCAGTTCATGATCCCCCTCATCAAGGGGATGTACGACGTGAAGGACGCGGCGGGCAATGTCGTCGTGTCCGGCTACTCCGACCCCACGGTGTTCCGCATCATCACCCCCATCGGCATCGCCATCTCCGTGCTGCTCACCATCCTGGCCATCATCGGCATCGCCGAAAAGGACAACCCAAAGTATTACGGCATCGGCGGCGACAAGCAGGAGAAGGTCAAAATGTCCGAGTACGCGGAGATCATCCGGGACAACAAGCCCATGCAGCGGCTGATGGTGGCGGGCGCGGGGTGCAAGCTGGCCCTGGCCATCGCCACCAACACCACCGTTTTGTTAGCACTCTATGGAATACTTATGGGGAATTATAACTCCCTGTATCTTCCTATGATGGTGCTGGGCTACGTGTGCGCGGTGCCCTTCTTCCTGCTGAGCATGCGCACCTCCCAGAAGCTGGGCCAGCGGGCCTCCCTGATCCGCTACGTGTCCGTGGCCCTCGTCTGCTATGTGGGCGTGCTGGCCCTGCTGCTGCTGAGCAGCCACGGCGACCCGGCCCGGATGCTGTCCTTCCCCTTCCAGGGGGGCAGGGCCATCAACCTGTATACCATCCTGTTCATCGTATTCTTCGGCATCGGCTACGGGGCCTACTACGCCACCGCCGACATGCCCATCCCCATGGTGGCCGACTGCTCCGACTATGAGACCTACCGCTCCGGCAAGTATATCCCCGGCATCATGGGCACCCTGTTTTCCCTGGTAGACAAGCTGGTGTCCTCCCTGGCCCAGACTTTGGTGGCGTTCATCTTCCTGCTCTGCGCGGGGCTCAGCGACCTGCCCACCGACAGCACCCCCTATTCCCCCGGCATCAAGGTGTCGGTGATCGTCATGTTCTGCGTCATCCCCATGCTGGCCTGGACCGCCACCCTCATTGCCATGAAGGGCTACACCCTGACGGGGGAGAAGATGAAAACCATCCAGGCGGTAAACGCCGCCCGGAAGGAGGCCGTGGCCAACGGCATGAGCCTGGAGCGGGCCATGAACACCATTACCGACGACACAGTACAAGTATAATAAGGAGGGAACGCCTATGAAAATGACATGGCGGTGGTACGGCGAGGGGAACGACCAAATCAAGCTGTCGGACATCAAGCAGATCCCCGGGGTGGAGGGCATCGTGTGGGCGCTCCACAACAAAATGCCCGGCGAGGTGTGGGAGCTGGATGAGATTGCCGAGGTCCAGCAACAGCTCAAACCCTACGGCTTCAACATGGACGTGGTGGAGAGCGTGAACGTCCACGACGATATTAAGACCGGCCTGCCCACCCGGGATCAGTATATCGAAAACTACAAGCAGACCATCAAAAATCTGGCCCGGTTCGGGGTCAAAGTAATTTGCTATAATTTCATGCCTGTGTTCGACTGGACCCGCACCGACCTGTTCCACCCTGTGGGAGACGGCTCCACTGCCCTGTACTACGAGGCGGCAAAAATCAAGCAGGACCCCAAGGAGATGGCAGATTACGTCATGTCCTTCACGGAAAAGTACCACATGACCTTCCCCGGCTGGGAGCCGGAGCGGATGGCCAAGCTGGACGAGCTGTTCGAGAAGTATCGCCCCGTCACCAAGGAGAAGCTGTGGGACAACTTCAAATACTTCCTGGAGGCCATCATGCCCACCTGCCACGAGTGCGACATCAAGATGGCGGTCCACATGGACGATCCCCCCTGGGATATCTTTGGCCTGCCCCGGCTGCTCACCAGCGGCGTTGCTATCGACAAGCTGCTGACCATGGTGGACGACCCGTATAACTGCCTGACCCTGTGCTCCGGCAGTCTGAATGCCGACCCCCACAACAACGTGGCGGACATCGTGCGAAAGCACTGCGATAGGATTGCTTTTGCCCACATCCGCAACGTGAAGCACTTCCCCAATGGGGACTTTTCCGAGGCCAGTCACCGGGACTGCGACGGCGACACCGGCATCCTGGACATTTTGAAGGCATATCACGACTGCGGTTTTGACGGCTACATCCGCCCAGACCATGGTCGCCACCTGTGGACAGAGGGCCCCGGCACTGTGCGGCCCGGCTATGGCCTGTATGACCGGGCCCTGGGCGTGATGTATATGCTAGGCGTGTGGGATTCTTTGGACAAATTCGATATGAAATAAGGAGGAAACTAACCATGGACTTACCCTTGAATATTGACTTTTCCGGCAAGGTGGTCGTGGTCACCGGCGCAGGCGGTGTGCTGTGCGGCGACATGGCCAAAGCCTTCGCCCAGGCGGGGGCGAAAGTCGCTGCCCTGGACTTGAACGAGGAAGCCGTGAAGAAGCTGGCCGAGGACTGCAAAGCCCAGGGCTGGACCTGCGAGGGCTACAAGGCCAACGTGCTGGAGCCGGAGGCGTTGGAGGCCGTCCACCAGCAGGTGCTGAAGGACCTGGGTCCCTGCGACATCCTGGTGAACGGGGCGGGCGGCAACAACCCCCGGGCCACCACCGACAACGAGTACCAGCACGAGTGGTCCGAGGACCAGAAGGGCTTTTTCGACCTGGACGCGGGGGGCGTGGACTTTGTGTTCAAGCTGAACTTCCAGGGCACCCTGCTGCCCACCCAGGCGTTCGCCAAGGACATGGTGACCAAGAAGTCCGGCTGCATCCTGAACATTTCTTCCATGAACGCCTATATCCCGCTGACTAAGATCCCCGCCTACTCCGGGGCCAAGGCTGCCATCAGCAACTTCACCCAGTGGCTGGCTACCCACTTCGCCAAGTCCGGCATCCGGTGCAACGCCATTGCCCCGGGCTTCCTGGTGTCCAATCAGAATCGGAAGCTGCTGTTCAACGACGACGGCACCCCCACGGCCCGCTCCGCCAAGATTCTCAACGGCACCCCCATGGGCCGCTTTGTGGACAGTGAGGAGTTGTTAGGCGGCGTGTTTTTCCTGTGCGACGACAAGGCTGCCTCTGCCATTACCGGGGTCGTCCTGCCCATTGATGCGGGTTTCGCCGCCTACTCCGGCGTATAACACATACTTAAACCTCATCCCTGGTATCTATGTGAGCCATTGTGCACCAGAAGATGATAAATCGGCGGTCGTTGTAAGGCGACTGCCGCCTCCTCTCTATCAGGGCGGCCAGTCTGCCATTGTGCATGGCTGGCCGCCCCTACAGTTTTGCGACCGCTAAAAATATATCTTGAGGTAATCGCATGATAGAAGTTGACATAAAATTCTTAGGGGGCGTATCATTGCCGCAAGGAAAAACTGCGAATTGACACAAAAAGAGTTAGCCAACCAAGCAGGACTTGCCCCAAAGACTATCCATGAGATCGAGTGCGGACATAAAAATCCGACCTATGGAACTTTAGTGCGGCTTATTGATCAACTTGGCATTTCCCCAAACACATTGTTCTCAGTTAAAATCGCGGTAGAACACGAAGATGTGCAAAATTTTATTTGGAAATTTCAATCCTGCAATTCCCAAAACCAAAAAATGTTGTTGAACGTACTGAATTTTTTGGCCGAGCAGCCATTGGAATGTGAACGTGAGTCCGAAAGACCGGAACGGATTGACTGACCCACCAGCGCAATTGTGCTACTGATCGTTGTCCTAAAAGTCCTGCTGAGAGCCAGTGACCAAACCGGCTTTTCACAGCAGGGCTTTTCGCGCCGCCTGTGAACTGCCGTAAAGGAGTATCATGGGTGGCTTCTTTATTTTGAGGTACATTTTCTCAAAAAAAGTCACAGCATATGCCCAGCCGTTTCCCGCCCAAAAATCGGTATTAAAGTATATATTAAAACGGCACTTCAATGCGCATAGACAGGCTAGCAGAAAAGACGCCAGGAAGTTAAGCAAACTTCCTGGCGTCTTTTTTCGTCGAATCATGTCGAATAGCCGGGAGCGCTGCTACCATGAGTTGATTTACGCTATCTCCTGCCAGTGGTATGCCGCCCGTGCCCCTCCTCTTGGGAATCTGAATAATTTCAATTTTCAGATTTTTGGAGGGAAACGTATGAACAATAGCAGTATACATAAAAATTTTTCAAAAAACTTTTTTAACCTTGAAAGTCCCCCGCAAGGTTACCCGCTAAGATGTTTTGTAAGGAGTAGCAGAAAGGGGGTGAGCGCATGAGCTCCGTTGAACGCCGCCAGCAGTTGCTGGAGGTGTTATGCCGCAGAAAGCATGACACCTGCGAAAACTTGGCACACGAGTTCAAGGTATCAAAACGCACGATTTACAGCGATATTGAACTGCTCATGTGCTCATATCCTGTTGAAACTGTCTGTGGACGTTATGGCGGCGGGATCAGAGTGCCAGATGGATATTACATCAGTCACCACGATGTTCTCACACCCAAGCAAGTCGATTTGCTTAGGAAACTGAGCAGCCAGCTTGAGGGAGAGGACCTAGATACGCTTAACAGCATTCTCCTTGATTTTGCTCCTTAAAATACTTCGCACCTTGAAAAACAACGGGACAAGCTCCCGTTCACAGTCAGTATGTAAGTGTGTGTCCCACACAGGCCATCCAATCGCCAAGACTGCCTGCGGGCCAGGGCCGGAGGAAAGGAGGTGATCCCTTCCGCTCCCTGCCCGTCAAACCGATCACATCAAAGGCACGAGCGACACCTGGATGGCCGGACGGCGCTGGCACCGCCGCCAGATGTGGGACACACCGCAAATATCCGTACCGCAGGATAAAAGGGGGATACTGGGGGAACAGCTTGGGCAGCTTAGTCACCTGCCGCCACCGTCTGCTGGTATCGCGCTGCCACGCCAAAGGCGGGCTTACATATTCCCGTGCCGGGGGTGAGCAGCAGGGCGGTCATGCCGCCCGATAATACGGCACACATTTTCAGAAAGGGTAAACGGGGACCCGCGCCGGTTAGATTTCCGCACAGTATGCGGGCGCACACAGGACCGGCGCGGACTCCCCCCACCTGCCGGACGAAAGACCCGAGGCCGCAGGACAAGCCTGTGGTTTCCGGTGTTTTTTCCGGCAAATATATGGCCATGGGCCAGGGAGGTGATACCATGCGCGTTTTAATCGACCAAATCAGGGTGGGCCACGGACGGCGGGAAACCCAACTGGAGAACATCCAGGAATTGGCAGGCAGCATCAAGGAAGTGGGTTTGCTCAATCCCATCACCGTGGGGCAGGACTACACATTGATCGCTGGCCTCCACCGCCTGGAGGCGGCGAAGCTGTTGGGTTGGACTGAGATCGAGTGTACGGTCAGTGAGCTGACCGGGCTTCAAGCTGAATTGGCGGAGATCGACGAAAACTTTGTGCGTGTGGAGCTGGGGGCCATGGAGTACGGGGACCTGCTTTTGCGGCGCAAGGAAATCTACGAGGAGCTGCA
Source organism: uncultured Oscillospiraceae bacterium (assembly GCA_910588105.1). Taxonomy (GTDB): domain Bacteria; phylum Bacillota; class Clostridia; order Oscillospirales; family Oscillospiraceae; genus Enterenecus. Next base: position 18,485 of record CAJUQD010000008.1, read on the forward strand.
TCCAGAAACAAAAGCAGGCGCAGCCCAGGCAATCGCTATGAACCGAGCTGTGGGAAACAACGTGACGTGCAATTTGCACACCACGTCTAAATCATTTGTTGATGATACCGCAGAAAAGCTAGGGGTTGATCCCAGCACAGTAAGGCGACAGCTACAAGTGGCAAAAAATCTAACGTCCGCGACAAAAGATATTCTCAAAAACGCAGGTACAAAGGTGACGAAGCAGACCGCCCTCAAGCTCTCCCGCCTTCCCCCGGACCGTCAGGAGGACGCGGCCCGTCAGCTTGCGGCGGGCGATACACACGCGGTGGACAGCGGTCAGCCCTCACCTGCCCAGTCAGACGCCCCGGACGCGGAACCAGAGCCGGACTTCTCCCCACCGCCTGACGCGCCCTATTCTATGGGCGGCAGGACTTACACCACCTTCGAGGAGTCCGTGGCAGACCTGAAAAACCACGACAAGGACTGCTCCTACACCCCGGACACCCTGTTGGCCGACATGGACAGCTTCATTGAGCGATTCCACCGGGACTTCGGCTGGTACTCCAATCCCATGTGTACTGTGGTGTTCCCCCGTATCTCCATGGTGCAGTTTGAATACATCAAAAAGCGTTTTTCCACCATCACCTCCGTCATGGAGGACTTTTTACATCAGATGAAAGGAAAGGTGAAGTCATGAGCGGAAAGAAGTCAAAAAGCCAACCCCAGGAAGGTGTGAAGTACCGCAACCCCGGCGTGGCCGGGTTTCTCTCCACCAATCAGCTTACCTCCGGCCTCCGCTACCAACGGCCCGTGGAGAAGAAGGACGTGAACAAGCTGATCCGGGAGTGGGACCCCCGAAAGCTCACCCCCATTGTGGTCAGCGTCCGGGAGGGCAAATTCAACGTGGTAGACGGCCAGCACCGGGTCGAGGCCATGCGCCGGATGGCGAAGGGGAAGGATGTGTCCATCCCCTGCCTGATCTACACCGGCATGACCTATGCGGACGAGGCAGCGCTGTACGCCGAGCTGGACCGGGGCCGGAAGCGGCTCACCCTCCCCCAGTCTCTCAACGCCATGATGGAGGCCGGGACCGACCCCGAGATCATGGAGGTCAAGCGGCTGACAGAGGGGGCCGGGTTCGTCTGGGCGTTGGTGAAGCGCACCGGCCAGCCCTTTGAGATCGAGGCCACCCGCGCTCTCATCAGCGCGTACCGCCTGCTGGGGGTGGCGGGTTTCTCCCGCCTGCTGGAACTGGTGGCCGGGACATGGCACGGCGCACCCAGCTCCCTAAAAGCGTCCATGCTGTCCGGTATGGCGCTATTTCTGAAAACCTATGAGGCGGAGCTGAACGACCGCGCTTTTATCCGCCGCCTGTCCAACCTGGAGCCGGAGGAGATCATCCAGGCCAGCCGGGTGGAGTACAGCGCCGCCCTGCGCTTCGCCCGGACCATCCGGGACTGCTACAACGCCCAGGGCGGCGGTCAGGAGCTGCCCTACCGATTCAAACGTTAAGGAGGACGAAGAAAATGGAACAGCAATCGAGTCTCTCTCCCATTGGGGAACCTTTAGCCGATATCCGGGACGTGTCGGTGGACAAAAACCTCCCCAAAGAGGCCAGGATCAGCGAATTTATCCGGCAGATTAAAAATCCCTACTGTTTCCGCTGCGGCAAATTCACCGTCCGGGCCCGGTTCGCCAGCGACGGTCCCTCCCTGGAGGACTGTTTGAAGCAGATCCTTCTTTGACGCTTTAGCGTGTTGACTTTTTCGCTCTGCTGTGCTATGCTTGTGATCGGAAAAAGAATTGAATAGACAGATCTGATCACTCGCTGCGCTGCGGAGGTAAACCGTACTGCAAGGGAGTGATTTTTTCATGTCTAAATATCAAGCTGTGGGCTATGTCCGCCTGTCCTACACCGAGGCCCACAGCGAGGAGAGCGACAGCGTAATCAACCAGAAGAAGCTCATCCAGGAGTTCGTGTCCCGCCAGCCCGACATTGAGCTGGTGTCGGAACAGGTGGACGACGGATACAGCGGCGTTCTGTTCGACCGTCCCGCCTTTCAGGAGATGATGGCCGAGATCGCGGCGGGGACCATCAACTGCGTCATTGTCAAGGACTTGTCCCGGCTGGGCCGGGAGTACATCGAGACCGGGCGCTATCTCCAGCAGACCTTCCCCGCCTATGGGGTCCGCTTCATCTCCATCAATGACAATATCGACACCGCCCATGAGCACAGCGGGGACCACCTGCATATCTCCCTGCGCACCCTGCTGGACGATGGCTACAGCCACGACATTTCCAAAAAGACACGGAGCGCCCTGAAAAGCAAGCGGAACAACGGGGACTATGTGGGGGCCTGCCCTATCTACGGCTATCAACGGGACCCGGACAACAAAAATCATCTGGTCATCGACGAATACGCCGCCCAGGTGGTCCGGGACATCTTCCGCCACCGCATCGACGGCTACAGCGCCAAGAAGATCGCGGACGTGCTGAACGAGCACGGCATCCTCTCTCCCCTGGCCTACAAGGTGAGCCGGGGGTTGCCCCACCCCACCGGGGGCTTCGCGGACAAGGCGGACGCCAAGTGGTCCGCCCAGACGGTGATCCGCATTTTGGCGGATGAAACGTACACCGGCGTTCTGCTCCAGGGGCGGCAGGAGACGCCCAACCACAAGCTGAAAAATCTGGTCCGGAAGCCCGCCGGGGAGTGGTCGCGCACCGAGAACGCCCACGAGCCCATCATCCGCAGGCAGGAATTTGAGCTGGTGAAGATGATCTCCGGCCTGGACACCCGCACGGCTCCCCAGGGCGAGGAGGTCTATCTGTTCTCCGGCATCCTCATCTGCGGCTGCTGCGGCGGGCACATGACCCGGAAAATCAACACGGTTAAGGGGAAAAAGTACATCTATTACTACTGCCCCACCGGGAAGAAAAAGGGCTGCTCCCGTCCCGTGATGGTAAAGGAGTCCGATCTGGTGGAGTGCGTCCTGCACAGCGCCCAAGCCTACATCCAGAACGTAGTCCGGCTGAACGAGCTTCTGGACAGCATCAACGAGGAGCAGCTTGACCGGGCGGAGATCGTCAAGCTCAAAGCCCAGATCGCGGACAACGAGGCCCGCATGGATCAGGCGCGGCGGTTCAAATCCACCATCTATGAGAGCTTCATAGACGGCACCATTGAAAAGGATGAATACCGGGATTTGAAGGCCCGGTACACGTCTCAGATGGGACAGGCTCAGGAGGCCATCGACCGGCTCCGGGAGGAGATGGAGCGGACCATGGACAGCACCAGCGCCCGCCAGCGGTGGGCGCAGCATTTCAAGCAGTTCTCCGCCATGACACGGTTGGACCGGCGGGCGGTGATCGCCCTCATCCGTTCTGTGAAGGTGCTGGGAAAGACAGAGTTCGACATTGCGTTTCGCTTTGAATTGGAGTATGAGGCGGCAAAAAAGCGGCTGTCACTGGCAAAGGAGGCGGGTTGAATGGCCCGAAAGAGCAGAAAAAATATCGTCCCCGTGGAGGAAACATCCTGCGAAAAGGTATGGCGGACGGCGCTGTATGTCCGACTGTCCGTGGAGTTCAACGGCAAGCGGGGGGACTCCCTGGAGACCCAGCGGCAGATCATGGAGGCATACGCGGCCCTGTGCCCCGACATCGAGATCGTGGGCACCTACACCGACAACGGCATTTCCGGCCGGACCTTTGAGCGGGCGGCATTTCAAAGGCTTTTGGAGGACGTGGAGGCGGGCCGGATCGACTGCGTGATGGTGAAGGACCTCTCCCGGCTGGGCCGGAACACCATCGACACGGGCTTCTACCTGGAGAAATATTTTCCCCTCCACGGGGTTCGGTTCATCTCCGTCAACGACGACTACGACAGCGAGACGGGCGAAAGCGGGGCCAACCATATGATCGTGCCGCTGAAGAACCTCATCAACGAGGCCGCTGCCGCCGACATCTCCCGGAAGGTGGCGGCGCAGCAGCGTCAGGCCATGCGGGATGGGGAATACATCGGTTCCCGCCCTCCCTACGGCTACCGAAAAGCCCCGGACAACTGCCACCGCCTGCTGGTAAATGAGGACACCGCTCCCGTGGTGCGGGACATCTTTCAGTGGGCGGTGGACGGTGTGGCGCTGAATGAGATCGTGAAGCGGCTGAACATAGCCAAGGTGCCCACCCCCGGCCACTATCTAGCCAGTGTGGGCATCATCACCAACCAGCGGCTCATGGGCAGCGGCCAGTGGCAGACCTGGACAGTCAACAGGATTTTGGAGGATGAGGTCTACACCGGGGACATGGTGCAGGGCAAGAGCCGGGCGGTGGGCCGTAAGCAGGTCCCCACCGACCCGGCAGACTGGATCGTGGTGCATGATACCCACGAGGCTCTGGTGGGCCGGGAGCTGTTTGAGCGGGTCCAGGCTGTCCGGCGTGGGGCGGCAGCAAAGTACACGACCACCGCAAAGAAACCCTACACGGACAATATCCTGCGGGGCCGGGTGTTCTGCGGGTGCTGCGGCAAAACACTCCACCGGCAGAGGCACCAAAGCGGATATTATTTTTACCGTTGCATCACCAATGACCGAGTGGGCAAGGGCACCTGCAAGGCGGATATCAAACTGTTGCGGGAAGCTGACCTCTTTGACGCCATTTTGACCATCATCCGGCAGGAGGCCCAGGTGGTGATCGGCAGCGGGCTGTACCTGAAACAGCAAAAGCCCAAAATCGCGGCAAAAAAGGCGGAGGTGGACCGGGAGATCGGCCAGCTTCGCCGGGACACGGAGAAGCACCGGGCTCTGCGGGAAGGGCTGTATGAGAACTACATCACTGGCGTTCTCACCAAGGCGGAGTACCACGAGCTGAAGCAGGAGTACAGCGAGAAGATTCGGGCGGCGGTGGAGCAGGTCCAGGAGCTCCAGATCCAACAGCGGACGCTGGAAGCCTGCGCGAAGGAGTACACCTGTCTGGCGGACCGGCTGGCGGCGCTGGACAAAGATACCTGCCTTTCTGCCCAGTTGGTGGACCAGCTCATTGAGCGGGTGACGGTGAACGGCCCCAAGGACATGACCGTCCGCTTCCGCTTCGAGGACGATTTTCAGCGGCTGATGGGGGTGCTGAACGGTGAGTAGCGCCGCCTACATCATCGCCCTTTACATCCGCCTGTCCGTTGAGGACGGCAAGGCGGACAGTTGCAGCATCGCCACCCAGCGGCGTATCCTCCATAAATATGTGGACGCCATGGAAGACCACCCGGACGCCCAGGTTCTGGAGTTCGTGGACAACGGCTACAGCGGGACCAATTTCGAGCGGCCCGCCGTCCAGGAGCTGTTGGAGCAGGTGCGGGCTGGGGGCGTCCACTGTATCATCGTGAAGGACTTCACCCGGTTCGGACGCAGCGCCATCGAGGTGGGCTACTTTATGGAAATGGTTTTTCCTCTGTACGGCATCCGGTTCATCTCCCTGGGGGATGATTTCGACAGCGCCAAATACCACGGGGACACAGGCGGCATCAATGTGGCGTTCCAATATCTCGCCAGCGAATTATACAGCCAGGACCTGTCCATGAAATACAAGAGCGCCAAATACCTGAAGTTCCGCAGGGGCGAGTACCAGAGCGTCAAGTGCCCCTACGGCTACCGCAAAGGAGCGAACGGGCGGATGGAGCCGGACGGGGAGGCCGCTGACAATGTTCGGCTGATCTTCGGGCTGGCCCAGGAGGGGCACAGAAGCGGGAAAATTGTAAAGGCGTTGTTTGAGCGGGGTATCCTCACTCCTGCCGAGTACAAGGCCGCTCACGGCAACCGATGCCATGACATATCCCGGTGCCGCCATATTTGGGATAAGACCACTATCCGCCGCATTTTGGAGGATGAACGGTACACCGGCACCTACATCATGGGGAAGCGGGAGGTAACGGCGGTGGGCAGTCACCGGGTGCGGATGAAGGATGAGAGCCAGTGGGTGAAAATACCCGGCCACCATCCCGCCATCGTCAGCCGGGAGACGTTTGAGCAGGTCCAGGGCCAGCTTAACCACCACAAGCTGGTTAAGAAGCAGGAACACAGTTATGCTCTGCGGGGCAAGGTGTTCTGCGGATGCTGCCGACATACCATGAGGCGCAAAGGTCCAACTTTTTATTGCGAATATACTGCTGTGGACGAAAACGCCCCATGCCACGGCCTGAAGATCAGAGAGGCCGAATTGGAGGGGATGATCTATGAGGTGTTGTCCAAGCAGGCGCAGGTCATCCTCAATGTGGACAGCCTCTCCGATGCTGGCAAGCTGGAGTTTCAGCTTGCCAAACAGGCGGAGAGCGGGAATCAGATGGAGACAGTTCTGGAAAAGCGACGGATGCTGTATGAGCGATTCATTCAACAGGAGATCGCCCTGGAGGTCTACCGTGCGGAAAAGGCCGCGCTAAATGGAGAACTGGACCGCCTGAAACAAGTCCATGCCGCCATCGCCGCCCAGACACAGCGGATACAGATGGACGAAAAAACAAGGGGTGCCAGGACAGAGCTGGCACGGGAAATCACCGGAGCCAGCGGGCTGACGGCTGGGCTGGTGGACGCGCTGATCGACCGGGCGTATGTCCATCCTGGAAATCAGGTGAAGATCGTTTGGAAGGTGAGAGACTTTTGCGGGGAGGACCAGACATGAGCATGAGTCGAGTATGGCTGTACTAGCCTGTGGCCCATAATAGTTCGGACAGTGGGGATCTGCTGGAGACATGGAAAGAACGCCGCTAATCCCTGTAAAAGCTGTGGGTACAGCATAAAAGGCTGAAAAAATTTTTGTCGTGGGCTTGACATAAGGGTGCCTAAGATCATGGAAGCGGATATGCTCCAGTCCAGCATCCTTGAGGATCTTCTCGTGGAGCTTTACCACGGAGTCAGGGTAGTACATCTCTCCTGTGGTGGATGAGGGGAATAGATAGGGGTTGTCCGGGTGCTTCTCATGCTCCTGGATCAGCAGGTCTACTGCTTCCTGTGGGATGGACACTCTCCGCACAGAGGTTTCGGTTTTGGGCCGGGAGAGGGTGAGTTTGCCGCTGGGATTTTTGATGTACTGCTTGCTGACCGAGATCGTGCGGTTCTGGATATCAAGGTCATCCCAGAGGAGGGCCACCAGCTCGCCCTTCCGAAGGCCGCTCACCAGTTCCAGGTAAAACATAGGGCGTACCCCTCGGGCATCGGCGGCGTCCAGGTAGGCTTTGAGATGTTCAGGCCGGAGAGTTTTCATCTCCACCTTCTGCACCTTGGGGGCAATGCAGTCATCAGTGGGGTTGCGGGGGATGAGCCGCTCCTTCACCGCCCGCTCAAAGGCGCTGTGGAGCATGAGGTGGACGCTGCGGACGGTGGTGCTGCTGAGACCGGGATTGCCGTGACCGCTTTTTGTGTTCACCCGGCCATGCTCCATCAGATTTTTGTACATCTTTTGCAGATCCCGGGAGGTCAGTTTTTTCAGCTTGATCTTTCCGATGCGGGGGACGGTGTAGGTTTCGATCATCAGCTTGTAGCGGTCTGCTGTGGCCTGCCTGATGTTGGGCTGGGCGTACAGGTCATACCAGGCGCGCAGCCAGGTGGCCACGGTGTACTCGTCGGTGCGGGTGACGTCTACCTGCTGGGCTTGCTCCACCGCTGCCTTGAGTTTTTCTTTGGTCTCCGCCTGGGTGCGGCCCAGGACATTTTTGATGATGCGCTTGCCGGTGTCGGGATCGTAACCCGCGGTGTAGCGGCCCTCCCAACGGCCGTCGGAGCGCTTCCGCAGATTGCCCTCGCCGTTGGCGCGGCGCTTTGACATGGTTTAGCCACCTCCATTTCTGATGTCACCGTCATTGTCATCCATGCACTCGGCCATGATTCGAGTGCCCAGCCGGAAGCCCAGGATGAAGTTTTCCAGGGCGGTGATGCTGTCGATTTCGTGTTGCGATTCGATAAGCTTTGCCAAGACGGCTTGGCCAGCCTCGTCGAGCTGCTCGGAGAGCTGGTTTTCAAACCGGGCCACGCGGTCTGTCGCCCGCTTCAGCTCCGAATTGGGCGCCATGTCCTGCGTGTTGGGGGTGATATTGCCGTAGTAGAGATCTTCCAAAGTGTTTCGCATGATTCTCGCCTCCTGTAGCGACACACCATACCACAGGCCGGCGGGAATAGCCATGGGCAGCGACGAGAGTTATCAGAACAGACACATATTTTTGCGGCGCGCTGCTGGGCTTTTCTTTGTAGACGCTGGTGCAATTCGTAATTCGCCGCAGCGGCGCACAAAGGGGCCGACGCCGCCTTTCACTTGTGGGAGGGGTACGGCTGCCATCTGCCCTGCAGGATGGGCACAAACCGCCGCACAGGGGCTAACACGGGGGAAACCACTTGGGCGGCGCTCCGCAGGTGTGGAGCGCCGCCCGCTTTTGCTTGAAACGCTTATTCCGGATAGCGCGTGTACAGGGTATATCCAGACTGTTCTTCCAGCCACTACTTGAAGTACTGCCCGCCCCAGCGAACTTTGTTGTTCAGCCCACTCTCGGTGACCTTGACGTACTCGTCCGTTTTGCTGATCACAACTACCACATGGCCATTGCTGCTGTTATCGTAGCGGAGCAAATCCCCGGAGCGGATCTGCTCCCAACTTGGGTTGTCGACCCTCCGCCATGGGAGATCGCCAAACGCGGCGTCGGAACACAGCGTGGCCCAGCCGGAGCAGTGGGTGCCTTGGTGGTAGGGCCCGCCGCTGGTGGAGCGATAGGGCGTGGGGTACACTGTCCCGGTGGGATAGATTTCCCGGAGCTGCACCAGGGTGGCCTGCACACTTTCCTCGGTGGGGGTGGATAGTATGGCAGGGCCTTCTTCCTGGTAGGACTGTGTGCTGTCGATGTAGACGGAGTTGGTGGTGGCGTTGTAGGTCACGCCGAAGTTCACCGCTTTGCCGATGTCCCGGAGCCGGACATAGTTGTTTCCGCCGATGCTGTAGACGGTCATGTCCACCCGTTGGCCGTCCACATAGATGGGTTGGTTGCTGGGGCGGGCGGCGAGCGAGTCTGCCGCCTGGACGGCGGGGCCGCGCAGGGCGAGGCCGGCGAGGATGCCGAGCCCCATAAATGCTGCTTCCCGTTTTCTGTTCATACTGTGGCGCTCCTTTCGGTTGAATGTGCTTTTGGCAAACATAACCATGCCGGAGGAACGTTGGGAAGTCAAGAACAATCGGAGTCCAGTGCGGAGAAAAACAGCGGCGGGAACGAAGCAGATTGCACAGCAGACGAGCCTCTTATTGTTTTCTGCGGCGCAGATTTTACGGGGGTCACATGGTCTGCTCCCAGCGTTGGTCGTTGCTGAACTTCTGGCCCATGGCCATTTTCTTGATGGCCTCCCGGCGGCGCTGCTTGCTGTCCGTCCAGGCAGGCGGCGAAGGGAGCTGCCACTCATCATCGCGCTCCAGGTCGGTAGCCACTTGGAACCACCCGGCGGCCAACTCGCCCATCCAGCCCTCGTCCGGCTCCGGCGTGGTGGGACGGAAGCCGGTGGCCTGGCGGTAGAGGAGGAGCGCCTCCAGATTCTCCTTGAGGAAGGTTTCATCGTGGAGGCTGCTGTCCCGGCACTTGCGCCCGTTGGGACAAGTGAACGTGATGTGCTTTCGGTTCAGCGTCCAGTTCACCTCATATCCTTCCATCTCCATGTTGGTAATGAAATCTTCGCGGGTGATGGAATACTCCAGCGCTTCGTTGATGGCCTGGATGAGATCCAATTTCCAACTGTCGCCGCGCAGGCCGGCCTGATACTCACCGGGCTTCATGCGCCTCTTTTTGGTACGCAGTTCACACTCGTCCAGCACCCGAAGACCATGGGCCAGACAGATTTCATCATTGACTTTTCTGTGCGCCAAAAGGTCGCCGGGGCTTTGATGGAGTTTGTGTCCATCCTTGTGGCTGACGCTGTTCACCACCATATGGTTGTGCAGATGGCCGGTATCAACGTGGGTAGCAATCACCACCTCAAAGCCCGGGAACTGCTTTTGCGCGAATTCCAGTCCGATGGCGTTGACCTCCTGAGGCGTGATATTGTCCTCTGCGGAGAAGGACTGGACGAAGTGGTAAAACTGTGTGCCGTCAGTTTTGTTGAAGCGTTCTTTGGTCATCTGCATCTCGATGAAGGCGGACTGGGGAACGCAGTCGCTGCCAGTGACCAGCCACGCGTCGCCCCAGCGTGTTTTCTCCTCCTGCTCCACATAGTCGATCACACCGCGCATCGAACTGGCGGACTGCTTTTTGCACTGGATCGCGGTGAAGGTCGCCATCAGCGCACCTCCCGAACCAATGCACCCAGCACATCACACAGCCGGACGTACTCTCCAATCAAATCGTCGCCGCGCAGAACGGAAATCCGTCCCATGTTGGCCAGCGTGGTGAGCTGATTGAGGTTGCGGCCCTGGGCTTTCAGCTCAGAGAGCAGATCGTCCAGCCCGTCCACCCGCACGATTTCTTTGTCGAGAGCGCAGGTGGTGAGGTAATCCGTGACGGTCATGCCTGAGGCCCTGGCCCGCTGGTGGATAGCTTTTTTATCCGCCGGGGTCATCCTGGCGGTGATGATCTCAGTTTTCTTCTTCTGCATTGAACTCCTTTCTCCCCCTTTAGGGGGTAGGGGGTGCAGGGGCATAGCCCCGGCGAGTGCGGGCGGCGTATAGCCGGACGCGATGCTTGCCCTACCCAAAAGGGTAGGCATCCGCCCCAACGGGGCGCTTCTGCATTGCCCTCACCCGGTGCTCCCACGGTACTGCGGCGGGGCTGTCCGCACTGCGGGGAGCTGTGAAGGGAATTTATCCCGCTTTGCCCTTAATCGGGCCTTCTGGGTTGCCCTTGCCCTGTTCTTCGCATGCCTGCAACCGAGGGAAGAGCAGGGCCACTGAGGGACGCTTGCCGAACATCGGCCACAAGCGGGCCAACACCGTGCTTTAGGGCACCGAAGGTGGGTTGCTGCCTCCGGCTTAGGATGGGCACAAACGGCCTTACAACGCGAAACAGGGGCCTTCACGGTCTCGAGGTCGCATAGGGACGGTCACGAGCAAAGCGCTCCTGCCGCTTGCGGACACGTCTGCGCTCAGCATCCAGCTCCAACTGGTGGAGCTGCCGCTGGTGGAATTGATCCACTGCTATCTGCGCCGGCAGGATTGTGTAGAGATTGTTGCCCTTCCACTTCATTCCACATTTGTCGAAATAGTTGCTGTGCTCCATCGTGATGAGCCCCGCATCCAGAAGGACGCTGATATTTTTTATCACGGTGTTCTTGGTCATGCCTGTCTCGGCGGCGATAGTGTTGTAGCTGGGATGGCAGGTGTGCGTCCTGCGATCCTCAATCAGAAGGAGATAGGCATAGACCATAAACGCAGAGGGCGGAAGGCTCAGCAAAAAAATCTCGTTTGGCAGAGTGAAAAACTTTCTGCTGTCAGCACACTGGAAGGTGGGAACGTACTCGCTGGTGATGAGCTCTTTATCAACCAGACTGACCAGATACTTTTTCACCGTGACCATTGTCATGTGGACGCCCTTCGCGATTATCTCTGGAGATAGGTTTGCACCACCATGGGAGTGCTGAGAGCAGAGATAGGACAGGAGCACAAACTCAACGGGTTTGAGTTTGTATTCCCATACCGCGTTGGGGAGTGGGAAGCGATAGTGGCGTGGATCACGCCTGGGCCAGCCGATGGAGAGACGACGATTCCTCAATGAGCATCACCTCCAATGTGCCGCTCACCCCACTCCATGAATTTCTCCTTGGGCACGACCATCCTGCTGCCAACTTTGAGCACAGGAAAATCAGGTTCGTGCATCAACTCATAACCGCTGGACGGCGACACGCCCAGCACCTTTGCTACCATTGCCGCGTTGAGGAACAGCGGCAGGTCGTCATAACTTTTGTACTCAGATATTTTCACTTGCTTTTCCTTTCTTTGAATTGGAGCGCAGAGAGAAAACAGCAAGGCCCTTTCCCTGCACTCCGCAAAAATTTTACTGGCCACTCACCGTACTCGTTCCAGCCCCAGAATTTTTCTGCGGCGTTTTCACCCTGCTGGCACGCTCGCTCCAACTTCTGCGTGGAGGTCTTGGCATACTTCTCCCAGCGAGTATGTACTCCGGTGGTGGGTATTTGATTGTCGAGGTGCAGATCATTTTCTGTCGATCAGATTGAATCCCGGTTTCAAATCTGGTAGAATCATAGCAGAGAAAATTTACCAGTTCAATAGATCCGGGCCATGTCCGGCAAATCCCAAAACTCAATCGGATACAGGAGGCGGGTACTATGGCAGATGTATCGGAGCGCACTCAGGCAACATTCATGTATACCTACACCTATGACCAGTTCACGGTATTCTTTTATGGAGACCGTGTTTTCGTCGGGAGGAAGGAATACCCCATCGGCCAGTGCTGCGTAGACGTGATGAATTTGAATGAGTCGGTTCTCAAAAAAATTGCGCGTCGGGTCAAGGTGTGCATCTCTGCCGCAGTCGATCTGCTCACAAAAAAGACAGACAGCGCCGCAGCCTTTGCACAGGAAAGGCTGAACGCTGTCTGGGATCTCGTATTTACACTGCCTGTCTACCGGGATTTGAACATGGACAAGGAGGTCAACTATCACACCTTCCAACGGTTGATGGCTGATTCGGAAAAGTGGGCGCAGGTACAGGATCCAAATTCGGAGGGGCACGCGATATACCAAGGGATGCTGACTGAACTGGCCCGCTTCGCAGACAGGCTTCTTGACTTTCGTGGACAGGTACACGGGATGACGGAACGGTATTTTGAACCACTGGAACGAAGGAACAGCAGCGCATACGCGGAAGCATACGCCGACTTTTACGGCCAGATGATTTCTGTTAGCGCGCGGCTTTTCAACGAGGATTTTGATCAGAGCTTTCCCATGGAGGTGGGCTTTGTTCCCATGATGCACCCCACTGAGAAGGATAAAATTTTTATCGCGGAGAAAGCCACATTCAGCAGCCTGACAGATTTTCTTCGGACCGAGTTTTACCGGGGACTCGCGATAGGAAACGCGCCGCGGCGCTGTCATAACTGCGGACGGTACTTTCTGCTGACGGCAGGATACAACACCTGCTACTGCAATGGCATTGCCCCTGGCGAGATCGAGCGTACCTGTAGGAAGGTAGGAGCGCACCGCAAAGAGGCGCAAGGCAAGGAGAACCGAACTCCGGCGCAGAAGGAATACGACCGAACCTACAACCGTCTGAAGGTCAGAAAGCAGAGAGGCAAAATCAGCGCAGGTGAATGGAACGCCGCTGTGGCAGCAGCTCAGGATCTGGTGGCCCAGTCTGAGCGCGGCGAGCTGACGGACGAGGAGCTGAAACGCAGACTGGCGGAGCTGTGAGGAGACTAAAAGCCGTGGAGGTGGCGGCTCTTTTCTTTGTAGACACTGGTGCAGATCATGGTGAGTGGCGGAGCAACGTGATAGCACTTTTGCTATCCGCACCGAATGCACAATGTCGGGGCTGACAATAAGCGATAGAGGAAGCCGGGGGAGTGCATATTTCATGCACTCCCCCGGCTTGGCAAGAGGTTCAACAAAGTTTGAGCTCGGTCACTCTTTGATCCCCTGCTTCATGCACCCGGACGCAACGAGAAAAAGCGCCGAGAGTATTTGGAACACAACGCAGGCGATCCCAGTATAAAAGGCCTGCCAGGCATAGGTATCAAGACCGTTCCAGGTAAAGAGTCCGCCGGCGACGACTGCCCGGTCGATCAGAGTGGTGGTAAATGCGACCATGATCAGCCCGAGGGCCACGAGCCTGAGCGCCGACACGATCAATTCGTTCACGTCTTTCATCTGTGCAAAAACGGAGCCAGCACAGGCCGCGATCGCGGCGATCAGACACAGGATGGCCCACTGGGCGTTGAGGATCGCATAACTGACAGTATTGTTGGTGACAAAAAACAGAATCAGTGCGATCACGGTCAGGATACAGGCGGCGGAAGCGGCATAGAAGGATATCCTCTGGTTCTTCAGCATTTTACTTCTCCTCCTTTTTGTTTTTTACCACGGAAACGGTGTAAAGCGCGATCGCGGCAACAGAGAGAGTCCCCGTCAGACCCATTGCTGCTTTGTATGCGACCCTCCACCAGGTCGAAAGCTGCTGGTAAGATGTAGAGGAGTTGTATGCGTTCATCAGGTTCGTTTGGCAGAACGCCCAGATCGTGTTATGAGCAGCCTCTTTGAGCTGGGTCAGGATCTCAGCATCGCCGGCGAACATCGCGGCGGAAATAGGCTCGCCGCCGCTGGTATGATTGGGGAAGCCCTCCTCGCTGAAATTGCCGCGCAGGTCATATCCAGTCACGCCGGCATTGACGACTCCGGCGAACAGATCGGTGTCATCGCCGATATCCGTTACTACATAACCTACAAAGCCCCATTCGTTTCGGGCAATGTCCGTCACCAGGCCTTTGCTGGAGGTGCATTCAACGGCACCAATCTTGCTGAAGGAGGTCATCATGCCCCGCATCCCGAAATCATGCTCCGGGTCGCCGGTCCAATAGTCCGGGGCGGTCTCGTTGTACTTGTTCGCCTCCATGGGGATCTGGAACGCACGCAGCTCGATCTCCCGGGCGCGCTGCTCGGTCATAAACGGTGCGATGCCTCCGCGGTTAGTCTCCTGGTCATTGAACGCAAAGTGCTTGGGAGAGGCCAGAAGCCCATATTTGAATGCTCCGATGGCAAATTCCATGCCCGTGTTCCCCGTTAAGATCGGGTCCTCCGAGTAGTAGTCGCCATTTCTGCCGTTATAGGCCATGCGGTGCGTATTGAGACCGGGGCCCCACAGGATCGGGAGACCGACGATCAGCGCTTGCAGGCCGACTTCCTCACCCATCCGGAACTGCAGGTCCGGGTCGAAGGATGCGGCGACTGTGGGGGCAGTAGCGTAGATCTCCAGGTAATAGTGGGAGTTGGCGTCATCCTCCGTGACCCGCCAGGGAGCCTCAAATCTGGCGTCGCCGATCTCAGACTGCATCCCGTTTCCGGAGTTTTCCGTGAGCATCCCGCGCAGGAAGCCGATGGAAGGGATGTCGCGGAATTCGTTCCCTCCATAAGCGACCAGGCCGAGACACTCCTCTACAGTCATCTGGTCGATCAGATCCTGCCAGGTGGGGTCGTCGAATTCCATGAAAGCGAGCTCATAGAATTTCAAGCCGTTATCCGCGCCGAAGACGATATCTGAGGTATCATCTGTGGTCTTTACCTCATAATAGCGTCCGTTCAAGTCATCCAGCATGGAGTCCGGTGCGGTCAGATCCTTGTACTCCACCGGCCATGTGCCGGACCAGTCGCTCCGGGACAGGTGCGTGACCTTACCAGGTTCATAGTAGTTCCAGTCTGCGTATTCCAGGTGGTTCGAGACAGTGGTGTTGTTCTTGGAGACAGCAAAGGTGATGTCATCCACGCCGCCATCCACGCCATCGTAGGAGTACTGGTAGACTGCGGCGGCATTGCCGTCGGCGTCCATCAGGCCGCCGGTACTGGATACGGTCTTCCCCTGCTTGGCCAGGACGTTGTTCAACGCCTCGTGGGAGCCGTTGGCAACGGTGAAGTAATACTCTCCGGCGTCAAGTATCCAGGTGCCATAGGTCCCATCCGGGTTCTGATGGGCCATATCATAGCTGGCGATATCCTGCATATCCACATGGATCGTCTGGGTCACAGACTGTCCGGGTTCGATAAAGTCAGTCATGTCGTAGGCCGCAAGCTGGATGGCGGATTTCTCCACGCCGCCCTGGATATACGGAGCCTGAGCATAGAGCTGGATGTTGGACTTTGCCCGGACGCTGCCGGTGTTGGTGACCTTCACTTCAAAGTCCATGGTGAAGTTGTGGCCGGATCTGGTGATTTTCGGCTCTCCCACGAGCTCCTGGGAGAATGTGGTGTAGCTCAACCCGTAGCCAAAGGGATAGACCACCTCTTCATTGTAGCGCCAATTCCCGGTCGAGGCAAACACGCCGGTGGTGGAGTCGGCATTTCCGGTGCCCAAAACGATGTCGTTGTACCGGGTCTCATAATAGCGGTAGCCGACGTAGATGCTCTCCGGTTCGATCACATAGCTCCGACTGTTGGGGCGGGTGACCATCTGGGAGGGATCTCCCTCGTTGTTGAAGTTAGCGAAGCTGTAATCGCCGAAGTTCACCATGGCGGGGGCGGACAGGTTCTTCGTGGCGTAAGTATCCGGCAGGCCGCCGGAGGGGCTCACCTCGCCCACCAGCACATCGCACACGCCCAGCATGCCGTAGGAACCAGGGTGTCCAATCCACAGGATGGCATCGATTTTGTCGTTGTCCTGCAGCTCTTTGATCTCCATGGTGTTGGCGCTGTTGACCAGCACGATCACTTTTTCAAAGTTCTCGGTGGCCACGCGGATGATGTCCCGCTCATTGGTGGTCAGCTCCAGCGGTTCGCTGTTCCCCTGTCCCTCCCAAACTCCGCCGACACGGTAGTCGCCGTTCTCACTGCTGGGACGGCCCACCACCACGATGGCGGCGTCGTTGTATTCGGCAAGGCTGGAGCGGAACTCGGGCGCATAGGATTCGATCTGCTCGATGGAGGGATCGTCGAAATGCTGGGACAATTCGCTGTCAAAGCTGCGCATGGAGGGGATATACGTGAAGCTGCCCCAGCCGGTGAACAGCTCGCTGTATGCCTCATATGCGACCATAGGGACCGGGTTGAGCTTCATGTCCCCGCCGACAAAATCATAGTCGTCCAGAGTGGAAAAGTCCGGCTGGATGTTGTTGCGCCAGACGTTTCGGTCGGGGTTTTGGAAGTCGGTGCGGGTCTTGCTCAGCGCGTCCTCCAAGGTGATCACCGGACCGACGATGGGCATCCCCTGGCCGGAGGCCAGGATCGGATAGTGACTCTTCATGCCCAAAAGGGTGATGCTGCTGCCCTTGTCAAGGGGCAGGGCGCCGTTGTTTTTGAGCAGGACAGTGCCCCCGGCGGCGAGCTCCCGGCCAAAGGAGATAAAGTGCTGGATCGTTTTCTGTGTGTCGATGTGGCCGTCGGCCCGGAGCAGCTCGGCCGGCGGAGTGAACGCGGTCCACGCACTGCCGCTCTCGTCAGTTATGACGATCTGACTTCTGGTCCCCAGCGTTTCGTCCACCTGCTGCCGGAATCGCTCCAGGGTGACAGCGAGAACGGACGAGAGCGCAAAAAGGAACGCCATTATAAAGCTGAGTGCGCGGAACAGACCTGTTTTTTTCGCCATGTTATCCTTCCTCTCCTGTATTCGTTGGTGGGTTTGAGCATAGACAGACTGTAACATATACAAAATAAAAAAGGACGTGTTTTAGAATAACACATCCTTTTTACAGAATAAGTGGTATGCGGGCGCTGTCTATGCGGCGCTGTCGAACAGACTGATCGTCAGGATGAATACATCTCCCTCCAGGCGGACATGGAGGCTCCCGTGATATTTTTCAGCCAACAGCCGCATGCTTTTCATACCAAACCCATGGAAGCCCGCCTCTTCTGTCTTTGTCGTTACGGGCATCCCATCGGCGATCTCGATCCGGCCGCTGCAATAATTTGTGATGATGATAGTGATTATTTTGCCGCGTTTTTCTGTAACGATGTCAACGACCCGCTTTTCGGGGTCTTCGACCCTGCGTACCGCCTCGATCGCGTTGTCAACGGCGTTGCCGAACAGAGAGTATACATCCATCGTGCTCATAAAAGAAAAATCCGAGCCGTTTCCCGCATAGGTGAGTATGATCCCCTCCGCTCGGCAAAGCAGGCTGTTTTTGGTCAGGAGCACGTCCAGCGCCTCGTTCCCGGTCTTGATCTTGCTGTCGTAGGCATTGACAGCATCCTCGATGGAGCGGATGTCCTCCTCTGAAAGGAGGGCGTTGATCTCGGAAAGCCGGTTTTTCAAATCGTGATGTTTGATATTGATGGTCTCAATGGTTTTTTTCGTGATCTCGTACTGCCGTTGATCTTCCAGCCAGAGCAGCTTGACGGTATCATTTTCGTGCTGCAGGTCGATGGATCGAAAGAGCACGATCTGAACGTACAGCGCCAGGATACAGTTGGAGATAGAGTAAAAACTGACGGTAATGGAGCCGCTGTCGCCAAAAACGTTTGCAAGCCGCGTAAAGCCGATCGTCAGTGTGATGATCACGAAGGAGAGTGCATTCAAGCGTGGGTCTACCCTTTGGTAGCATCGATGCTTGGCCGCATAGGCCCCAACTGTTGCGGCGATGAGGAGATATATGAACGGGAACAGTGTGTATTCCAGAAGCTCCCACTGCGGCAGATCCCAAAGGGAAAAGCTGGCGGGAAGCTTTACCACTCTACCGATTAGCAGGATCGTATGAAATGTCATGTGCTCTACCGCGTATCCGGCCACACAGGCAGAGATGACCACCGAAAATTTCAAGTCAAAGCAGAGATACATTCCGGCGACCGTCACGCCAAAGACCACGATCAAACGCAGCAGCTGTGCAGCCACTTGGGATGCGCCCTGCGCCGAAATAGAAAAGAAATAAGAGACGAGGACGGAAGCAAGCGCGGCGGCTATGTAGCGCAACGCAAAACGCTTTCTTTTTTCCGCCGGAAAAAGGAAAATGAGCTCAGCCAGCAGTATCTCTGCCGCAAAGGCGATTCGATGAAGATCACTCACTGCTTTTCCCCCCTAAAAAGTCCATGGTAGCGGATAAAAAGGAGTGGCGCATTTTCCTGGAGATGAACATCTCATTCCCTTCAATGACTACCGAGTCACGGTCTACCGAGTCTATATATTTCAGGTTGATGAGGAAACTTCGATTGCATTGGACGAAGTAGGAGCGGTTGATGCGCTTTTGGGCGTCTTTCAGCGTGGCATACTCTGTGAAGTCTCCTGACATCGTATGGTATACGACGTAATGACCGCTGACCTCAAGGTATTTGATGCTGGAGATCTGTACTCGATGGATGACGCCATCCCCTTTTACACTGATGATATCATCCGTCCGTTTTGTTGTCCGCGCAATGGCACGCCTTATTTTCACCGCGAAGCTGTACTTGTTGATGGGTTTTAATATAAAATCAAGCGCTTCGACGGAATATCCCGAGATGGCGTATTGGGCCATATTTGTTACAAAGATCAGGACGACGGTGCGGTCCATTTGCCGGAGTGCCTGTGCAGTCTCCATGCCGTTCATTCCGGGCATATCGATGTCCATAAAGACGATATCATAGGATGGAGGATATTTTGCGATGAACGCAGCGCCAGTCGGATAGTGGTCGATTTCAAATCGTATATCATCTGCACCGCTCAAATATAGGAGGCACTCTTTGATCCGTGCAAAGTCCGCCTCGCTGTCTTCGACAACTGCGACACGAAACATTTGAATCCCCCCCGTACAGCGTATTGTTTAAGTATATTATATCAATGATGATTCCAAATTTCAAGGTTGCATGAAACCACCTTCGATTATATTGGCCTTTCGTTGTGGACTGTGAGAAAGCCAGAAAGAAGGGTTATGATCTAGGAATAGGCTATACTATAAAGTTTTAAGCAGCATGGCAGAGATTATGTGGTTGAACGACGGCAGGAATGCTTTGGGCTGAAAGTCGGGGCAGTGCAATGTGGCTTGACCCACACCGTGACCCACACGGCGAAACGAACGGATGGAATCAATGGACAGGAAAGCGCCAAAGACCATGCTTGCCCGGAACGAAAAGGTCCCCAAAGCGCCAGAAAGCGGCACATTGAGGGGCGGGAATCAGTTGGTAAGGATGAGGTCTCCAGTTCAAATCTGGATAGCAGCTCCACAAAAACCGCTTAAATCGCTGGATTTAGGCGGTTTTTGCTTGACTTATCTAACTTTTTTGGGGCGTTTAAAACTCTCAAAAGACCTCGTTGCCGGAAAAATGGGGTTTTTGCAAAAGGTTTTGCAATTTTTGAGGGGGTCAAGGGGCTTGAAACCCTTGCGCCGCAACGGTTTCGGGGTTTCCTGCCCTGCAAATACTTTGCAACTGCCGGGACTACTACCCGGAATAGGCCCGGTCAACAACAGCGGCGGCTTTGGAGATAGTTTCCCGGCCCTTGACATAGTAACGTAGGGTCATGGCTGACGTGGTATGCCCTGCCGCTGCCTGGGCCAGCTTGATATCCTTGGTTTGGTCGTATAGGTCGGTCAGTACGGTGGTGCGGAAACGGATGGGCGTGATGTTCTCGGTGAATCCTATGTCCCGTTTGATACGGTCGCACATCTTCCGAACCTGTGTATAGGATAGGGGCTTGGTGCCACCGAACACGAATTCATGTTCCGCAACCTGGGGGAGATGGGGGACGGCCAGAGCAGAAAGGCCGATTGTCCGGGTGCTACTCTGTGTCTTGGTGTCCTTGATTTCCGGCTGGTTCCGGGTGGGGTGGGTCACGGCCCTGCAAATGTGTATCGCCATACCCTCCCGGTCAATGTCCGCGCCTTGCAGCCCTAAGACTTCTTCCAGGCGCAAGGGGTGAAGGGCCTGAATCGCCAGATAAGCCCGGTCTAAGGGGTCTTTGATGTTCCCGATATGCTGAACCAGGAAGCGCATTTGCTCCACGCTATAAGGGACTGTGGCTTGGCTGGTTTTGCCCGTAATTTTGATTCTCTTGGACTTCAACGGATTCTTGGCAATCAAGCCATCCTCTACGGCGGCGTCAAGAATCTGATTCAATACCATCTTGGCCTTGTCCTTGGTGGCCTTGGCCCCGGTCATGCCATTGAACAGGCGTTGAACATCATCGGTGGTAATGTCCTCCACGGTCAGGCCACTAAAGGCGGGGAGCAGGTGCCGGGTGAGCTGCCGCTTGTAGGTGGTAGCGGTCACTGTCTCAATGTTGGGCTTGGAGTAGGTTTCAAACCACGTTGTAGCGTAGTCGGCAAAAGGGTGCTTACTTTGCTCTAAAGGGGTGTCCTGGGTGCCCACCAGCTTGAGCAGTTTGTCAGCGTATTCTTGTTCGGTGTTGGCCCTTATCCAGTGTTTCGCGCCATTTATGATGACAGTACGGGTGATTTTCGGTGCCATCTCATTCTCTCCTTGAAATGGCGTACAGTCCAACTCTATGCGGTTGTCAAGGTGCTGCCCCTGACCGACAGGAGCGGGGGTATCTGCCTCTACACCCTTATTATAGCACACCTTACAACTTTTTTCAATGAAATCTTCCAGAAATATGCGAGGAATCAGAACTTTTTCCGCTATTTCTGTAGAGACGATTTCCCCGGCCTGGATGAAATCTCCTACCGTGGCGGGGTCTGTTCTTAGAATCTCTGCGGCCTCCTGGAGCGTGAGCAGGTCGGGCCAGTGGTCTAATAGGCTCATATAACCTCCATTTGTTGGGCGCGGAGGTCGTATTGTTTTAGTTGTTTTAGATTTTGTTGTTGGTTATATGGTTTCTTTTTATTTGTTTTTCAAAGGTGGCCCGCCTTGTGGCGGGCGGATTTAGTTCGTTTCCCTGGAAGTTTCTGCGTTATTTGTTTCGTTGGTGGATGTTGTGTCGCTCTCCGCTGGTGGTTTGGTGTACGTTCGGTAGTTGATGATGTTGCAAGTCGTCCCCCCCTCATTCGCGATGGATATAGTTTTCTCATATGTCAGAGACATTCCGCTGATTTCCGCCTGGGCTTCCTGTTCTGTTGTTTGCCTGATTTCTGGGCGCTTAACGCCTCTGGAAAAGCGGTATAGATTGAAGCCAGGAGGATATAGATTCAGCCTTGCGCCTTTCACTATGGCCTTGCTCTTATCCTTGCTCATGGCTAATCTGTTGGCTTGGAATGTCCCGGCACTGATAGCCTCTGTCAACTCCATGTTTCCGAGATAAGCGGTCAGATAGTTCCCAGGATTTCCGATTCTCTTTAGGCTTTTGGTTGTGGAGTAACCATGGCCCCATATTTGCGCTATGTCAGAATTTGGAATAAAGGGGGCTTTACAGGGAAACAAGAACAGGCAATGAAAGTGCCATGCGCCACGGCCTTGCGGTTCTGCTGCTATGATATACTCAGCGGGTGGATGGCCCTGCTTGTTCAAATAATATTTGAACCGCTGCCAGAATCGGCGGTAGTCCTCATATAGTCGGGTTGGGTCGGTCATGTTCTCCCGGTAGGTCAGTGTCACCCACAGAGCGGTTTCCAGATTCTGTAAGTTTGAATTTATTAGATCCCGGAGCTTGCGGAGGCTCCGCGACAAGCTGGCCTTGTCTGCTGCCCTGCTGTCGTGGTGCTGGAACTCCTTGACCTCTCCTGTCCGCTTGTCGGCGTACAGGTCGGCGCTCAATTTTTCTATTGTTATGGTTGGTGTGTTGCCCGCCATGTATCGAACCTCGACCACATTTCCGCAATGTTTGACAGTTACGGGTGTGTCCGGGCTCTCAGGCCGTATGTCATGGATTCTGTTAATGTTCATAATATATCAAGTTAAAGGCGCGGGGCGGGCGGCTCTGCCTTGCGCCGCCGCCCGCCCCGCGCAACTTTAACGGTTCATGGCCTCCCGTATGGACGCATCCAAAGCGTCTATGTCGGGAATGTGCTCAATACGGATTTTTTCCAACCCAACCCCATCAATGTATAAGTGGCCTTCCCGTTGTTTGCACATAGTAATCTGACCTTTCACGCTGTCAGGAAAAACCATGCGCCGCCCCTCTGGACTGAGATTGCCAAGTGCAAGGCAACAGAGGAAGTTGTCCCGCGAATTTTGGAAATAACTGGCATCTCCTCGCTGGGTTCCGACAATCGGAATGTAATTGTAACTTCTTCCGGTCGCCAATAGTTCTGCCAAAATCTTCCTGGCTTGTTCTGCATCGCCCCGATTCAGCGATGTGATGAAGCTGCCCCACTCGTCGATGATAAGATAATTTGGAGCACCTGCAACGCCGGTTGCTTGTTGGGCTTTGAAAGCAGCATAGTAGTCGTTTAGTCCCTGGAGGCAATCAGTATAACCGTAGTAATTGGGAATGTGCATAAACTCTCGGAAATCAAATTTCTTGAAATCCAGTAACCAAAGTGTAGAATCTGGCCGATATTTAGCAAGTTTTGACATGATGATTTTTATAACAACGCTCTTGCCTGTGCCCGTGGCACCTACCACCAGGAGGTTGATAAGGTGCTGTATGCTAATAGCTCCGATAGCATTATCATTAGGCGAAAAGACTGGGAGTTGGACATATCTTTGCGGCAAAAAATAGATATCGGTGCTAAATCTACCTCCGGGGGCCATGCAATAGATTTTGCCGCCAAGGCTGGCTTGAAGTTTGGCTATGTGGCTGTCAAAATCTTCGATGGGAACGCCCTTACACCTCACACGGAAGATTTTTCCATGTTTTCTTTCCCTATCGCGCCTAACGCTTTGGAGTGTTGGGTAGGTTTTTGCACCATTTCTTATTTCTGCTTCGACAAATGCGGCGTTGACGAATTTTGCGGTGAACGGGGGCCGATATAGGAGTGCAGCAAGGCATATCAAGCCCAAGAGCAATAGAAAGAATAGCAACAGGTCAAGGGGCAGATTGCCAAGCGGGGTTGCTCGAAACATGGGGACAAGATTATAAATCTTGTCTCGGCTGTACCATATCCACCACGCTAAAAGCAGGTAGAGAACAGCAAGGAGCCATTTGGAATACGGTAGGAACGAAAGAGCGCGGTTGATTGTTCGTTTCATTTTATTGTCCTTTCTGAGAGGCGGGGAAGGAACCCCGCCTCTCGACCGATGGTTGATAGTCACTTGCTGGGCTTCACCAGTTCTACGCCGCTGGCGGTGGCGGTCATGCGTTGCTCGCCCTTGATTGTGAATATGCTCACATAGCAATTGTCGAACCTCACAAGGAAGGGCTGGAGGGACGCACAGGCTTCCGCAATTTGCTCGTCTGTTATGTTGCTAAGAAAATCTGTGCTCCCCTCAATAGATATGGTAAGCGGGGTGTATCGGTTGCCTGGAAGGGCAACCCCATACCGCCATTTGTCGGGGGTGTCGCTCTGGCGTGTACCTTCCTTGTTATACGGATAGCCGGGGGATTTACTGGTGAGGATGGCCCAGGGTATTCCTGAGTTGAAGCCCTCAAATTGGATGGGTGGTATTTGTGGCATGATTCATTTCTCCTTTGGGTTCGGTGTCCGGACACCGAGCCAAATAATTTGGAGAGCTTTTGCAAAAGCGGCTTCCATGAGATTATCATAATACTGCGGGGCATTTTTGACTACACCTTGCACTGAAAGAAGAACTGCGGCAACTGCAAAATTTTGCAGTTGCCGCAAAAGGGCAAAAAATAACCGCATATACAGTTGAAATGAACTGTATGCGGTAATTGCCCATATTTAGCTTGTTAATTTTCTTATGATATCAGCGACTACTTTTTTTGAAATTGCTTCCATAACAACATCGTTGGTATCGTTCAGCGGGGGGGCAACGTAATCGCCATTAGGCTGAATGCTTATTTGGGCATCCAAGACTTCTGTCACGCATTCGAGTACCGGCATCGTAAGTGCCTTACCACTTTCCATCCGTGAGATAGTAGCCGTCGAGTACCCTGATTGCTCTGCCAAGGCTTCTTGACTGAGGCCCTTTTTTCTTCTGAGTTCTTGCAGTTGATTGCCGAGGTTTTCCATGATAGTCATGCTAATCCACTCCACAATAGAATTTAGCTTGCTTTGGAGCGAAGCTATATTATATGGAATGGATGATTTTTCTCAATTTATTTTTAAAATTTAAGTATACGAAAATAAATCAAGAAAATATACGGAATAAAGTGCAAAATATTTTTGTCGAACGCTTGTTTTTTGCGCTCAACTTCAATAAGCGAACACTATTGAGGCCCCCGCCGTTTCAGATCGAAACGGCGGGGGTAAGCTGCTATTTTTAGTTGTTGTAGGCCCGATAAAGGAAGGTTACGATATGCCCGCGCGTACAGACCTTATCCGGCGCAAAGGTGCTTTCACTACCATCGCCTTTTGTAATGCCCTTTTCCA
This sequence comes from uncultured Oscillospiraceae bacterium, assembly GCA_910588105.1. GTDB lineage: Bacteria > Bacillota > Clostridia > Oscillospirales > Oscillospiraceae > Enterenecus. The sequence continues at coordinate 43,423 of CAJUQD010000008.1, forward strand.
CGGCCCAGTTCACAGCCTTGGCATAAGCGGCGTTAGCGGGTACATCGGTGAAGCTGCTGGCCTTGGCGATGGGCTTGTTAAAGGCTTGCCAGATATAGCTGACGGCGGTGGAGCGGGTGCAGGGCTTGTTGCCGTCAAAGCTGTTATCAATCATGCCCTTCTCCCGCGCCCAGCTAATGGCTTTGTCCATATCTGCGGCGGTAGGTTCGCCCTCGCCTCGCGCCGCACGATACAGGAAGGTCAAGATTTGAGCCTGGGTGCAATTTTGGGTGGGGGAGAAAGTGGTGGTGCTGGTGCCGTTGGTAATTCCCTTGTCCACGGCCCAGGCCACGGGGTCGGCGTACCACTCCCCGGCGGGTACGTCGGTAAAGGAGGGAGCGGGAGCAGACGGGCCACCGAACCACACCAAAATATCCTCGTTGCCCGTTACGATTCGGACTAAATCAAACTTCGGGTCACGGCCCTCAGATTTAAGCCCGCCCTCAATGTACTCTTTTGTAATGGAAATGTCTGCCTCGCTTTTTCCAACTTCCGGCTCATATCTGACCCCGGTGACAAAGGTGGTCTGCCAGTATCTTGACCCCAGCATAACTTCACCTTCTTTAAGGGTGTACACATAGACGAAACAAGGGGAAGTTTCCTTGGTCAAATGCACTGAAATATTTGCATTATCGGGAACTAAATAACTCCAAAAAGTGCCAATATGGTATTCTTTGTCCGTTTCATCCCAGAAGCCAATGTTGCCGAGGGCATAGAGGAACTCATATTTGGACGCGGATTTATCCGCACCGGGCAATAATTCTAATGCGGTGCCGTATTCGTCCGTAGTCATCACGTTACTGATTGTGACATTGTTGATTTTCACGGGCTTTGGGTCGGCGGCAAATACGGTCATGGGGAGCAGGGACAGCGCCATCATCAGTACCAGCGCAAGGGATAAAAATCTTTTTTTCATGGGGCTACTTCCTTTCATTTCCCGTTATAGTGGATATTAGATAATACTGGTTCAGTCAGGGTCTACAATATCATAAAAGTTAGGAAGGTTGCATTCTGTTCCAACGGTGATGTTGCCTCCTTCGGGGAAATAGCCAAGGCCGATGGAGTAACGCCAACCTTCAATCTCGCCAACATAATCATGTTGCCAAAAAATGGTGCCCTCTGGAATTTCGGATATAACGTTTGGGTCGGCTGGATATCTGTCAATATCATCTTTGGGACTGTCTGATTCCTCGCCGTTGTTTACGGTGGTAGTATCAACAACATTTGCGGAAGGTGCAAGGGGTGCTGGCGGTTCAGTAGCAACAAGGGTATTGGAAATCGGGGCGGCGGTGGCTGGGGCGGGCGGTTCAGTTTCGGGAATGGTTTCGCTGGGTTCAGCGCTTTCTTCCAAAACAGGGCTTGGCTCTGGAGTTACGGCTTCTGTCGGGGTTTCCGTGCTCTGAACCGAAACGGCTTTGCTCGGTTCCATAGATGGGGCCACAGTTTGTATTGCCGATGGGGTAGGGTCTGGCTCGTTGGGCTGGTCTGCCTGGGTACTGCAAGCAGACAAACTAACCAGGAGCAGGGCCGCACACAGGCCACATAGAAGCTCCTTTTTCATTGTGTTCTTTTCCTCCTTCGTTCTGTGTTGTTTGGTCTCAATGGTACGGCCCCTGGGGGTGGTACTTCCATTCCCGGCCCCCGTTGGGCTTTCCCATCGAGGCAAACAGAAAGCGGCGCGGGATAGAATACCCCACACCGCATACATACAGACACAAACCCCAAAACGGCCCTTGAATCTGATAAGGAAAGCCGTTATAATGGAGATGGCGCAGTTATACACTGTTGTGTGGGAGATATGGCCTCCCGCATAGGGACGTAGGGAGTTGGCGCTCCCTGCGTCCTGCCTTTATTTGCCTCGGTGTCCCTATTTTACACCATATGACAACATCATGCAAGCGGTTTTTTCGTTTTTAAGGCTGGTTTGCGTATGACTTGGGAAGGGGTGGCCCGCCACGAAAGGACAGGCGGGCGGTTGTCGGTGCCTGGGTGCAGGGCGGGGCCAAAGGTGTGTCCGCTCGGTGCAATCCCCCGCCGATGGGCGCTCAAAGCCCTGGGACGTTGGCCCGTGGGGATTGCCTCGCTTGTATGCCCTGCGGGGCATGGGGATGAGGTCGGGGGCCGGAAACTGTTGGAGGGCATGAAAAAACAGGGGGCCAGGGCCTCCCGTTGCAATTTCTTGACACCGCAAAAGTTGGATTGTACGCCTAAAATTTTTGGTTTTGTGGTGTTTGTGGTTAAAAAAGTTTTTTCTGCGCCTTTGGTAAGGATGAGGTCCCCAGTTCAAATCTGGGTAGCAGCTCCAAGAAACTCCTGAAATCGCTGGATTTCGGGAGTTTTTGTTCTGTTTTTATCAAAAATAATGTGGGTCAAAAAGTGGGTCAGGTTGGGTGACCCACAACTTGACCCACACGGGGAAATGTCGGGAAAGGTTCAGAGAGCACCGGGCAGGAAGTTTGGCCTTCCTGCCCGGTGTTTTTGATGGGTCATGGGGTGTGTTCACATCATCTGGGTCATGAAATTTCCCATGGTTTCCGCCGCCTGGTCCTGCATCTGTCGGGTGGCGTGGGTGTAGGTGCGCAGGGTGAAGCCCACGTCGTAGTGTCCCAGCATACTGGACACCGTCTTGATGTCTACGCCGTTCTGCAGCGCCAGGGTTGCGAAGGTGTGTCTCAGATCGTGGAAGCGGATGTGTTCCAACCCTGCGTCCTTGAGGATCTTCTCATGGAGCTTTACCACGGAGTCAGGGTAGTACATCTCGCCCGTGGTGCTGGAAGGGAACATATACGGGTTTTCCGGGTGCTTTTCGTGCTCCTGGATCAGCAGGTCGACCGCTTCCTGGGGGATGGACACCCTCCGCACCGAGGTCTCGGTCTTGGGCCGGGAGAGGGTCAGCTTGCCGCTGGGATTTTTGATGTACTGCTTGCTGACCGAGATCGTCCTGTTCTGGATATCCAGGTCATCCCAGAGGAGGGCCACCAGCTCGCCCTTCCGCAGGCCGCTTACCAGTTCCAGGTAGAACATAGGGAGGACTCCCCGAGCGTTGGCGGCATCCAGGTAGGCTTTGAGGTGTTCAGGCCGGAGGGTTTTCATCTCCACCTTCTGCACTTTCGGGGTGATACAGTCATCGGTGGGGTTTCTGGCGATGAGCCGTTCCTTCACCGCCCGTTCAAAGGCGCTGTGGAGCATCAGGTGGACGCTTCTCACCGTGGTGCTGCTGAGGCCGGGATTGCCGTGGCCGCTTTTTGTGTTCACCCTGCCGTGCTCCATCAGGTTCTTGTACATCTTCTGGAGATCCCGGGAGGTCAGTTTCTTCAGCTTGATCTTGCCGATGCGTGGGATGGTGTAGGTCTCGATCATCAGCCTGTAGCGGTCTGCGGTCGCCTGCCGGATATTGGGCTGGGCGTAGAGGTCGTACCAGGCGCGGAGCCAGGTGGCCACAGTGTACTCGTCGGTGCGGGTGATGTCCACCTGCTGGGCCTGCTCCACCGCCGCTTTGAGCTTTTCTTTGGCCTCAGCCTGGGTGCGGCCCAGCACGTTTTTGATGATACGCTTGCCGGTATCGGGGTCATAGCCTGCGGTGTAGCGGCCCTCCCAGCGTCCGTCCGAGCGCTTCCGCAGGTTTCCTTCGCCGTTGGCGCGGCGTTTTGTCATTGTTTATCAACCTCCAGTTCTAATATCGCCATCGTTTTCATCCATGCATTCGGCCATCATCCGAACCCCCAGACGGAAGCCCAGGATGAAATTTTCCATGGCGGTGATGCTGTCGATTTCCTGCTGTGATTCGATGAGTTTTGTCAGGATCGTTTGTCCGGCCTCGTCAAGCTGCTCCGTGAGCTGATTCTCGAAGCGGGTTACTCGGTCTGTCGCCCGTCTCAACTCCGAATGGGGTGCCATGTCCTGCGCGTTGGGTGTGATGTTGCCATAATAGAGATCTTCCAAAGTTTTTCGCATTTTCATCGCCTCCTGCAGCGACACACCATACCACAGCTGGCGGAAATAGCTACGGCAAACGGGAAAGATTATCAGTTTGGACATATCTTTTTTGATTTGCGCTGGCGGCGTTCTCTTTGTAGACAGTGGTGCAATCCACACCCCCGCATAACGGCGCACAAAGGGGCCAATACCGCGCTTCTTTTATGGGAGGGGCACGGATGCCGTTTGATCCGTAGGATGGGCACATACCGCTTCACAGGGGCGGACACGGGGGAAATGTCTCGGGGGCCGCTCTCTGCGGAGCGGCCCCCGGCGATTTGCCGTGGCGGTGCTATTCCGGATAGCGTGTGTACATAGCATACCCAGGCTGTTCCTCCAGCCACCATTTGAAGTACTGCCCTCCCCAGCGGGCTTTGTTGTTCAGCCCGCTCTCGGTGACTTTGATGTACTCATCGGTTTTCTTCACCACCACAACTACGTGGCCGCTGGTACTATTGTCGTAGTGGATCAGGTCACCGGGACGGATCTGCTCCCAGCTTGGGTCAGTGATCCGCTTCCAGGGCAGAGTGCCGAACGCGGCATCGGAGCAGAGCATCGCCCAGCCCGCACAGTGGTCGCAGTTGCTGAATGGCCGGTTGAGCGGATCATTGGGACGATAAAACTCGCCGTAAACTGTGCCCGTGGGATAGGCTTGCTTCAGCTGCGCCAGGGCGGCCTGCACACTTTCTTCCGTGGGCCCGGGGGATGCGGCGGGGAGTTCCTCCCGGTAGGGCTGGGTGCTGTCAATGTGGACGGAGTTGGTGGCGGCATTGTAGGTCACTCCAAAATCCACGGCCTTTCCGATGTCTCGCAATTTGACATAATTGTTCCCACCGATGTTGTAGGCGGTCATGCTGATCCGTTGGTCGTCCACATAGATGGGTTGGTTGCTGGGACGGGCGGTGAGATGATCCGCCGCCTGGGCGGCGGGGCCGCTGAGTGCGAGGCCCGCGAGGATGCCGATTCCCATAAATACTGCTTCCCGTTTTCTGGTCATGATGATTCTCCTTTCAGTTGTGTTGTGCCTTTGGCAAACACAACCATGCGGAAGGGTTGCTTGGAAGTCAAGCACAATCAAGGCTACGGCGTGGAGAAAAACAGGGCCGCAAATGAAGCAGATTGCACAGCGAGGGATTCCTATATTGTTTTCTGTGGCGCAGATTTTACGGGAATCACATGGTCTGTTCCCAGCGCTGGTCGCCGCTAAACTTTTGGCCCAGGGCCATTTTCTTGATGGCCTCGCGGCGGCGCTGTTTGCTGTCTGTCCAGGTGGGCGGCGCGGGAAGCTGCCACTCATCGTCACGCTCCAGGTCAGCCGCCACCTGGAACCACCCGGCGGCCAGCTCTCCCAGCCATCCCTCATCCGGCTCCACCGTCTGGGGGCGGAAGCCGGTGGCCTGCCGGTAGAGGAACAGCATCTCAAGATTTTCCTTGAGGAAGGTTTCATCGTGGAGGCTGCTGTCCCGGCACTTGCGCCCGTTGGGACAGGTAAAGGTGATGTGCTTTCGGTTTGGAGACCAACTGACCTCGTAACCTTCCAGCTCCATGTTTTCGATGAAGTTCTCCCGGTCAGTTGCGTACTCCAGCGCCTCGTTGATGGCCTGGATGAGATCCAGTTTCCAGCTGTCACCGCGCAGGCCAGCCTGGTACTCACCGGGCTTCATGCGCTTCTTTTTCTTCCTGGGATCGCACTCCTCCAGCACCTGCAGACCGTGGGCCAGACAGATTTGATCGTTCACTTTTCGGTGTGTCAGCAGATCGTCATAGCTTTGGTGGAGCTTGTGCCCGTCCTTGTGACTGACGCTGTTTACCACCATGTGGTTATGCAGATGGCCGGTGTCAACGTGGGTGGCGATTATCACCTCGAAATCCGGGAACTGCTTCTGCGCGAACTCCAGGCCGATGGCGTTGACCTCTTGGGGGGTGATATTGTCCTCCGCAGAGAAGGACTGGACGAAGTGGTAGAACTGCGTCCCTCCTGTTTTGCGGAAGCGTTCCTTGGTCATCTGCATCTCAATGAACGCGGACTGTGGGACGCAGTTGCTGCCAGTGACCAACCACGCATCACCCCAGCGGGTTTTCTTCTCCTGTTCCACGTAGTCGATCACGCCGCGCATGGAGCTGGCGGACTGCTTTTTGCACTGGATCGCGGTGAAGGTCGCCATCAACGCACCTCCCGGATCACCGCGCTCACTGCGTCACACAGCTTGGTATATTCGCTGACCAAGTCGTCCCCGCGCAGGACGGAGATCCGTCCCATGTTGGCCAGGGTGGTGAGCTGGTTGAGGTTGCGGCCCTGGGCCTTTAGTTCAGAGAGGAGATCGTCCAGGCCGTCCACCCGGACAATCTCCTTTTCCAAGGCGCAGGCGGTGAGGTAGTCCGTGACGGTCATGCCGGCGGCTTTGGCCCGCAGGCGGATAGCTTTTTTGTCTGCCGGGGTCATCCTGGCGGTGATAATTTCGGTTTTCTTCTTCTGCATTGAACTCCTTTCTCTCCCCCTTTAGGGGGCAGGGGGGGCCGGGGCAGCGCCCCGGCGAATGCGGGCGGCGTATAGCCGGACGCGATGCTTGCCCCACCCAAAAAGGTGGGCATCCGTCCTTCGGGCCGCCTCTGCCATGCCCTTGCCCGGCGCTCCCACGGGGCGGGGTGGGGCTGTCCGCACTGCGGGAAGTTGTGAGGGGGAATTTATCCCGCACAAAAATCGAACGTCTGCATTGCCCTAAATACCGGACGAAAAAGTGACAGGTTGGCTGGGGCAGGTTTCATGGCCCTGTGTGCTCCCGCTTCCGAGGGCTTTTCGACACCCGTCCACAGTGGGGCACACGGGGGCCAACACCGTGTTTTACCCTCTCGGAGGGGCACGGGTGCCACCCTATCCTTGGGAGGGCCACAAAGGGGCGCACAACGCGAAACACGGGGGCTCACATTTTGGATGGGGATGTGGGGGCGGACTGCGTCGTGGAAACTCATGGGACAGGTAATCCTCTGGCGGAGGCTGAGGTGTGCAAAGGGGATTGGCGGGCGCGGTGTTTTTGTTGATGACTGAGTTTTCTACGCTGCGCATCCGCCTCCAGTTGGCAGAGCTGTCGCTGATGGAACTCATTTACTGCTGTCTGCGTTGGCAGGATGGTGTAGAGGTTGTTGCCGTTCCATTTCATCCCGCGCTGGTCAAGATATTGGCTATGGTCCATCGTCACAAGGTGCTGGTCGAGGAGGGCACGGATACTGTTTATCACGGTGTTCCTGCTCATCCTGGTGACAGCGGCGATGGTGCTGTAGCTGGGATGGCAGGTATGCGTCCGGCGATCCTCAATCAACAGCAGATAGGCGTATACCATGAATGCGGAGGGCGGGAGATCCAGCAGAAAAATTTCGTTGGGGAGGGTGAAAAAATTTTGGCCATTGGCAGAGAGAAAATATTCAGCGAGAGAGCATCGTTCTGTGACGAGCCCCGCATTGACCAGGGCGGAGAGATGCGTTTTCACGGTGCCCACAGATTTGTGGATGCCTTTCGCGACCATCTCCGGGGTAAGCGTGTCAGTGCTGTTGTGACAGCGGTAGCAGAGGTAGGACAGGATCACGAACGCAATTGGTTTGAGCCGGTACTCCCACACGGTGTTTGGGATCGGGAAACGGTAATGGCGGGAATCTCGCCTGGGCCAGCCGAAGGGGACATGATGTTTCCTCATTGGCTGACACCTCCCTGCGTATGCTGTTCAACCCAGTGGATGAACTTCTCCTTGGGGACTACCAGGCGGTTACCGGTTTTTAGCACGGGAAAGTCTGCTTCATGCATCAATTCGTAGCTGCTGGACGGGGCAATGCCCAGCACCTTTGTCACTGTTGCCGCGTTGAGGAACAGAGTCAGATCGTCATAACTTTTGTACTCAGAAGTTTTCACTTGTTTATCCTTTCAATGAATTTTGGGCGCAGATGGAAGGGGGGAGTGGATTCCATCTGCTTTAATTGGCCACACACTGGACCTGTTCCAACCCCAGAATTTCACTGCGGCGTTTTCACCCTGCTGGTACGCTCGCTCCATGCGGAGGTCTTGGCGGTACTTTGCCCAGGGAGTGTGATCTTCGGCGGTGGGTGTTCAGTTAACAAAGTTCAAATCCGAGGTTGACTATTCCTAAAAATATGGTATAGTCTACTTACGGATATTTGCATGATAACATGTTGCAAAAAGACTGTCAATAGAGACAATAAAAAAATATTCTATCACAAGGAGGACATCACCATGGGCTTCCCCAAGCTTGTTTTTCCGCTGACCGCTGATTTCGGAAGCACCGAATATTGGATCAACAATATGGGTCCGTTTCGATACGGCGCCGCAGTGACAGATTTTTTCTGCGGGGATGACTTGACGAATGACGTGGGTGACGGCTTGTTGCTGATGCGGAGGTTGGAGGAGCTGCTCCAAGCGTTTGGCGGGCCGCTCCATCCGTATGCACAGGAACAGCCGGTATCACAGGGAGCTTTTTATTGGCTGGAGGAAATGTTTGTGGAGAGTTCCGTCTCTTTCGCGTCTCGGCCTGTTGATGGGGACAGGAGCGTGATGGTGGAGCGTTGGAGTGTATCCTGTCTGGCGGATTTTCTCTATTTGGAGCTTGGTAAGGCCATGGAGCATGGGAACGCGCCGCGGCAGTGCCGACTGTGTGGGCGCTGGTTCCTCCATGAACAGGGGGACAAGACGGTGTATTGTGAGCGCATTGCCCCTGGTGAAATGGAGAAAACCTGCCGGGAGGTAGGGGCTCGGGCGGTCTTTGAGAGGAAGATCCAGGAGGAGGAGACCTGGAAGATTTACAAGCGGGCCTACAAAAAATATTACGCCCGGTTCATGAAGGGGAACATGAGCCGGGAGGAGTTCAACGCCTGGGTGGAACACGCCGCGGCGCAGCGGGACTTTACCATCGAACTGCTGAAAGTGGCGAAGTCGGAGGAGGAGCGGGCACGACAGATCGAGGCGCTGCGGGAGGATTTGAACCGGCTGTGAGGCTCCTTGTTTGCGGCGGGCTTCTCTTTGTAGACAGTGGTGCAATTTGCAGAAGTTTAAACTCAACCAATATTTAAGTCTGTTCTTAGCTTTATGCCCTTACGTGTGTGTGATTGTTTGAGGTCTATGTTAAGGCATATGCAGTCAATTGTTCCTTCCGGCTGTTTGGTTCTGCCGCTCAGGGGTCAGGTTCGGTGTTAACTGGTTGCCTTTCTGAAAAGTGCGTGATATAATTTCTTTGACATAGGGAGTGTGCTGGGGAATGTATAAAGGCAGGCGATATTATGATAAGAATAGGAATTATAGACGATGAGAAAGAAGCCCGAAAACGCCTGAGGGAAGAAATTGCGAAATTCGAAACGAAGTATCAGATGGAATTTGAAGTATGTGAGTTTGAAAGCGCGGCTTCCTATTTGGCCAAGGCAACCGATGTATATGACATTTTATATTTGGATATTGATATGCCTCAAATGACGGGGATGGAGCTTGCGGAGAAGATCCGGGAAACAGACAGCGAGGTCATTATCATATTCTGTACAAATTTCCAGCAGTTCGCAGTGAATGGATACAGTGTTTCAGCCCTCGGCTTCATGGTGAAGCCGGTTCAGTGGTATTCCTTCCATATGTACCTGGATCGTGCCCTGAAGGCACTGAAAAAGCGGGGAGGACGCTTGGAGGATGAGGCAGGCAGGCGGGTAATCGTCAAGGACGGGGCGGTGTCCAGGGTGGTATGCACGGTGGATATCAAATATGTAGAGGTGAGGCAGCACTATCTGCTGTACCATATGTGGGAAGAGGCAGTGGGGCGGGAGACGGTACTAAAGCTCCGCGGGACCATGCAGGAGGCGGCCGACCTGCTTTCGCCCTATGGGTTTGTGCGGTGCAGCGCCAGCTTTCTGGTCAATTTGAGCCGCATGAATATCCATATCGGCCAGGAGATTCTGCCCATAGGGCGGGCATACAAGGATTCGTTTACGGAGACATTCTCCAAATACCTGGCCAAGAGGGAGTGGGAAGATCCATGCCAATCTTAAACTTGATCCTTGGGAGGCAGATCATTCTGGGGATGCTGGCGGCGGCATGCCTGTTTGTGCCGTGGAACCAACGCAGGCCCCATTTCCCCCTGCGGCTCGGGCTGGGGATGCTCCTGCTGTTCGTGCTCATCGACTATGTTTTCGTCCCCAACGTGTTCATGTGGTCCCTGCTGCTGTATGTAGCGCTCCTCATCCTGCTCATCTGGGCGTGCTTCGACTGCGGCGTCTTGCATGCGGTGTTCTCCGCCACCTGCGCTTATGCTGTGCAGCACATCACCAGCAAGCTGGCCTATATGACGGTCATGCCGCTGATCCTCAAGGACGGCGAGCGGAGTCGACCGGTCTTCCTGCTGCTGCTGGTGCTCGCCAACGCGCTGGTTGGCATCCCGGTCTTCCTGCGGTTCACGCGGCCCTTTTTGAAGAAGGGCCAGCTGATGTTCGACAACGTCAAGACCGTGATCTGCTCCGGGCCGTTCTTGACCATGGCCGTTTTCCTCAGTTCGGTGCTGGAGCGTAGCTTCGACCGGGCGGCCGACGGCTTCCTAATGAATTACTTTGCGCTCAATGCGTCCTGCATCCTCTTCGCGGCCATGATCCTCGCCCTGGAATTCTCCAACTGCAAGATCAAGTACCTTGAGCACGAAAACATGGTGCTGGGGCAGCTCCTGGAGAGCGACAAGCTGCAGTACGAGCAGGCTAAAAGGGATATGGAAAAAATCAATATTCGCTACCACGACCTGAAGCAGCAGTACTCCCGTGCCACCGACGAGGAACGGGTCAGGCTGGAGGAGGAGATGAAAACTCTGAACCTCCGCTATTACACCGGCAACAAGGCGGTAGATATCACCCTGAGCCAGAAGGCTGGGGTGTGCGAAGGCGTCGGCGTCCAACTGGTCTGTTCGGTGGACGGCGGGTGCCTGCCCCGGATGAAGCACTACCACATCTACTCGCTGCTGGGGAACGCCATTGACAACGCCATCGAGTGCCTGATGAAGGTGGACGACGCGTCAAGGAGGGTGATCTCCCTGGATATCAGCCGGTGCAGGGATATGGCGGTTATCCGCATGGAAAATTACACCCCTGCCATGCCGGTGTTGCAGGACGGGGTGCTTGTCACCACGAAGCGGGATGCCGTGGAGCATGGCTATGGGATGAAGAGCATCAAGAACATCGCCGAGAGCTACGGCGGGACCGCCGGCTATTTCGTGGAGGACGAGATCTTTTACCTGCTGGTGACCCTCCCGTGCGCCGGGACGGACGGGTGAGCTGGGATACAATGGAAAACGCAAATGGGCAGCCTCCGTGGTTCTGATGGAGGCTGCCCATTTGCGCTGCGGATTATGCCGCGTTTTTTGACGATTGCGCCAAGACGGTTGACGGAGTGGACCCTTTACCATATGATGAAGCAAATATTACGAAAGTGTGAATAGCGCCCATCCGAGAAGCGCGCACGGCGGGGAAGAACAGGCGGGGGATGGCCGCCGGACGCCGGGAAGGCGCGCACGAGCCAAACGGAATCTCCCAGGCAGGGGGGCGGTGCACAGTCCGCCTGCCCGGGAGGGGAAGTTAGATCATTCTTTGGAGATGTTAGGAGGTCACATTGATGGCACAAAAGGAAACCACAAAAAAGTCCCGGCGCTGGCTTGGCCTGGCGGGCGCGGCGGTGCTGCTGGCGAACCTTGTTTTGACAGCGACCGCCGTGGCGTTCCAGCAGGAGGGCGAGATCAACCACGCGCTGGGCATCGGGGACTCCGGCGCTTCGTACGGCGGGACGGAGTTTACGGCAGACGGTTCGCTGACGGACGAGGGCTACGCCAAGTACGTTGAGGCGGCCTATGACTTCTGCGAGCGGGAGGAGGCGGAGGGCAGCGTGCTGCTCTACAACCGCAACAACGCCCTCCCCCTGGCGGAATCGGAGCGCAATGTCACGGCCTTCGGCCGGGGCAGCATCAACCCCGTGTTCCGAAGCACCGCTGGCGGCTCCTCCACCAACAAGGAGTACCAGCAGACCCCGGTGGACGCCCTGAAGGGCGCGGGCTTCAACGTCAATCAGACCATGCTGGACGCCTACGCCTCCGCGGCGGAGCCCGAGGCCCGCAGCGTGTCCAGCGTGGGCGAGTATGACCCCGCGGTCTTCTCCGGCAGCGTGAAGGACTCCTTCGCCTCCTACGGCGACGTGGCCTTCGTCACCCTCTCCCGCTTCGCCACCGAAGGCAACGACCTGCAGATGGTGAACAACAAGGGCAAGCGGATGCTGGAGCTGGACGACAACGAGAAAGCCATCTTCCAGACCATCAAGGACTCCGGCAAGTTTAAAAAGGTTGTGGTGCTCCTCAACTCCGTATTCGCCATGGAGCTGAACTGGCTGGAGGAGTACAATGTGGACGCGGTGCTGTGGGTGGGCAACCCTGGCTTCTACGGGATGCCCGGCGCCATCCGGGTGGTCACCGGCGAGGTCAATCCCTCCGGCCACACCCAGGCCACCTTTGCCGCCCACTCCCTCTCCGCCCCCTCCGCCGAGAACTTCGGCCTGCACGCCTATGATTACGGCGGCCGGGAGCCCCGCAGGGCCGGCAACAGCTTCGTGACCTATAACGAGGGCATCTACGTGGGCTACAAGTACTACGAGACCCGGTATGAGGACACCGTCCTGGGCCAGGGCAACGCCGACTCCACAGTGGGGACCAAGGCGTCCGCCTCCGGCTGGAACTACGCGGAGGAGGTCTGCTTCCCCTTCGGCTTCGGCCTGTCCTACACCACCTTTGAGTATACCCTGGATAAGCTGGACTACGATTCCGCGGCGGACAAGTTCACCGCCACCGTCACCGTGAAGAACACCGGTGCGGTGGACGGCAAGGCCAGCGTCCAGCTGTACGCCCAGTCCCCCTACACGGACTACGACCGGCAGAACAACGTGGAGAAGTCCGCCATCCAACTCATGGCCTACGACAAGGTGGACGTGGCGGCGGGCAAGTCCGAGACCGTCAAGGTGGAGGCCGCTGGCTACTTCCTGGCCTCCTACGACGCCTACGGTGCCAAGGGCTACATCCTGGACGCAGGCGACTACTACTTCGCGGTGGGCAACGGCGCCCATGAGGCGCTGAACAACGTACTGGCCCTCAAGTGCGGCGACGCGGTGAGCGGCAAGCTGGTGGATCACGAGGGGAACGCCGTTTCCGGCAATACCACTGCGGCCGCCAAGTGGACCGCCCCCAACGCCTCCGTGGATACGGAGAAGTACCGCCAGTCCCGCTACAACAGCGCCGTCGCCGTCACCAACACCTTTGACGATGCGGACGTGAATTACTGGGTGAACGACGACGAGAAGATCACCTACCTCTCCCGGAGCGCGTGGGACACCACCTACCCCAAGACCGTGGAGACCATCACCATGAACGACAAGCTGTACGACGGGATGAATATGCAGTTCTACGTGAAGTCCGGCTCCGCGAAAAAGGTCTCCGACTTCCAGCTGGGGGTGGAGCTGGAGGAGAAGATCAACTTCAGCGACATGAACGGCGTGGCCTTCGACGATCCCAAGTGGGACGACTTCCTTTCCCAGCTCACCCTGAACGAGCTGCTGATCAACATGGGCGACTCCAAGGGGATCAAGGCCGTCAAAGCGGTGAACAAGCCCGGCTGCACCATTGTGGACGGCCCCGAGGGCATGAACGGTCAGTTCAAGTACGGCGACCGGCGCAACTGCACCGGCTGGGCCACCCTGTCTATCGTGGCCGCCTCCTGGGATCACGAGCTCCAGACCCGGTTCGGCCAGATGTACGGCGAGGACGCCCTGTACGCCTCCATCCCCATCGCCTACGCCCCCGGCGCGGACACCCTCCGCTCCCCCTACTCCGGGCGCACCTCCGAGTACTTCTCCGAGGACGGGATGCTCAGCTTCTACGCCGCCATGAACGTCTCCCACGGCATGCGCACCAAGGGCCTCATCGGCACGGTCAAGCACTTCTTCCTCAACGAGCAGGAGGCGGGCCGGCAGGGTATCTCCACCTTCGCCAACGAGCAGTCCATCCGCGAGATCTATATGCGGGCCTTCGAGGGCTCCCTGGCCGAGGGCGACTCCCTGGGCGTGATGACCGCCTATAACCGCATCGGCGTGATGTACGCCGCCGCCAGCAAGGGCATCGAGCACATCCTGCGGGACGAGTGGAACTACGGCGGCTACATCATCGACGACGCCCTGTCCGCCTCCGAGTACTCCTCCGCCCCCGAGATGCTCATGGCGGGCAACAACATCTTCTGCCTTGATACCGCCCGTCCCACCGAGGTTGAGAAGTTGATCAACGACACCGACGACGGCGACCTGCTCCAGAAGGTGTTGGATTCCAACCATTATCTCTACTACATCATGCTCAAATCCTCCATGGGCAGCGCGTCTGCGGAGGATCTGGTGGTGTCGGACGCCATGCCCTGGTGGCAGACCGTGCTCATCGCGGCGGACGTGGTGGCGTGCGCCCTGGCGGCCGCGGCGGTCGTCATGTACGTGCTCCACACCTATACCGGCGTGTTCGCCGGCAAGAAGCGTCCCGCCGGGCAGAATTGACGGAGGTGAAATCTGATGCTGAATGAACGCTTAAAGAATAAGGCCCTGGGCAGCTACCTCTGCCTGGCCGCCGCGCTGGTGGCGCTGGTCACCGCCATCGTCTTCCTGGCCACCCAGGCGGCGGCCGCCCCCCTGGGGCACACCGGCATCATGCCCGGGATCGTGCTTCTGGCGGGCGTCGCGGCCGCCATCGTGTTCTTCCTGGTCCCCGCCCCCTTCGGGGCGCTGGTTCAGGCGGTCATCTATAACGCCGCCCTGTACCTGGTGGTGGTCCAGCTCTATTTCGTGTTCGCGGACGTGATCAACCACGTCACCTACGCCGGCGGCAACGCGGGCCTGTGCGTGTTCTACATGGCGGGTACTTTCCTCGCCTGTCTGCTCAGCGTGGCGGCCTGCTTCTTCCCCCAGGCCAAGGACGACGGCAAGCCCGCCTCCGCTACGCTCCCCAAGCAGCTCGGCGCGCTGGTCAGCGCGGGCGTCGCCGCCGCTGCCGTGTGCGTGGTGGGCGTATTTCTCCAGGGGAACGGGGGCCAGCCCGCGGGCCCCAACCCCAATGCCTCCGCGGGCCCCAACGGCGCGGGGTCCGTCCGCATGGACTACGCGGACAACGCCTTTGCGGACAAGAGTATTGAGGATCTGGCCGCCATCCCCCGGGCGGACTGGTTGGCCAAGGAGGCCAAC
Source organism: uncultured Oscillospiraceae bacterium (assembly GCA_910588105.1). Taxonomy (GTDB): domain Bacteria; phylum Bacillota; class Clostridia; order Oscillospirales; family Oscillospiraceae; genus Enterenecus. The sequence goes on from CAJUQD010000008.1 coordinate 58,709, forward strand.
GGCGAGGTGGCCTACTTCTTCGAGGGGCAGTACACTGAGGGCTTCAGCACCATTATCGACCCCGCCTGCCTGGATATGTACTGCTGCAAGGACGGCTCCATGTACGGCTCCTTCAGCGGCCCCACCACCTCCGTGGGCGGCGGCACCATCTCCTACGTGTACGGCTACTGGTATAACTATAACGAGGCCGGCGAGTACGATTTTGTCGTCCACATCACCGGCACCCAGGCCCTGGACGGCACCACAGCGGCCACCGATGTGTCCCGGGGCGCGGACGCGGACGTGTTCATCTTTGACAGCAACCACAGCGCCTACGGCTGGGAGGCCAGTCTGAGCTATATGATGGGCTTCATGACCCGGAACATCAACATCTACGGCCAGGAGTACGCTCCGGCACAGAGCCTGACCATTGACGCCTCCAACGTTCGCACCTTCTACACCGGCGACGCCTTTAACCCCATCGAGCTGTCCGCGGAGGCCGTGCGCGGCAACGGCTCCGAGGAGACCATCTGGAACGGGCGCATCGCCTATACCGGCTTTGATTCTGAGACCACCGGCACCAAGACCGTAACGGGCTCCTTCCTGGGTGCCACCTCCACCTTCCAGGTCCAGGTGGAGCAGCTGGTCGCCGAGCATTACGCCGGCCAGTACGAGCTGGTCAAGGACGAAAAGCCCACCGCCGTGGACGCCACTATGCTGGTGGACTACTCCCACAAGGTCTGCACGGTGACGGCGGCGGACGGCTCTGCCTCCATCTCCGGCACTCTGGTGGAGGACAAGGGCGGCACGCTGGTCATCACGCTGAACGGCAGCGAGCCGCTCACGGTGACCGTGGCGGAGACGGATGGCGTCAAGCAGATCACCATTCCCGCCCACCAGGAGGTCGTCTCTGGCTGGGGCTTCAAAAACACTTACGATATTGGGGAGTGTACGCTCAATATTGAGGCATAAACGCCACAAAAAGGACCGCCCTTCTGGGGAATGCATCTCTGCTCCATGCCATAAAAGAACACCAATGCCTATTTGGTGATTTTATATTCGCAAACAGCTGCTGCCGGATTCTGTTTGGATCTGGCAGCAGCTGTTTGCCGGCCATTGTCCAGACATTGACGTGTCCGCGGCAGATCCCCGTCTCCATCGTACCGATGACGCAGGCTGATGCGGAGTTGGCAGATCTGCCGCCTGTGTGGCAGACCTCTTATTGTTTACAGTGGCGCAAATTTTGGGTGGGCTCGCTTGTATTTTGCGGCCAGCTATGGTAAACTATTTATGAGGTGAGGGCTGTGCGGTTTAGGTCGTTTGTGTTTGATCAGGGGGATCAGCAGATCCCCGTCTCCATCGTGCCGATGACGCAGGCCGATGCGGAGTTAACAAATCTGCCGCCTATGTGGCAGACCTCTTGGACGAGCGAGTACTTGTCGGCAGAGCGTTTTGAGAAGTATGCGGCTAAGGTGGGCGATGAACTGATTGCTCTTGGAGCGTACGAGATTCTGAACAACTCGCTGGTCGTCCATATCGTCTATATGGAGGCCCAGCCGGAGTCTAACCCGAACCTTGATGGTGGGAAGCCCAAATATACAGGGATCGGGCGGCTGATGATCGCATATGGGATCAAGCTGTCCATTGATAACGGATTTGCGGGCGACGTGGTGTTGGAGGCGAAGACTACCGAGCTGGCGAGACACTACGAAAAAGACTTTGGGGCGGTTCCGCTTCCGATATTTGATACCTCTGCCCCACGGTATTTGATTGCGGACGAGGCGGCGAAACGAATCTTTTTCACCTATCTTGCCTGATTTGGAGGTGCTGAGATGGAACCCAGAAAAGAGAATTCCGTTTCCGATGCGGAGTGGTACTGCCGCGAGGATCCGGAAGGGGATCGGTTTTACGAGATATTTTTCCAAATGTGCCGGAAGTACAGGGTGAGATGGGCCAGTGCGGACGAGAAGGAACGGCGGTTTATTGAGGAGGTCACCCGGGTCACTTACGAGCGGGAGCGGGCGGTTCGGTTGGGGCTTCCCCTCTCTGATGTGCGTCCGGCCTTCGCATCGTGACCCACAACCTGACCCACAATAGGAAACGAGCGGGCGGAGGCAATGGAGCGGAAAGCACCATTGCTTCCGTATTTCTGGAACAAAAATGCCCCCAAAGCGCCATATGGAGGCGTTTCGAGGGTGACCAATCAGTTGGTAAGGATGAGGTCTCCAGTTCAAATCTGGATAGAAGCTCCACAAAAACCGCTTAAATCGTTGGATTTAGGCGGTTTTTGCTTAATTTATTCAACTTTTCAAGGGCGTTTGAAATTCTCAAAAGACCTCGTTGCCGGAGGAATGGGCTTTTTGCAAAAGATTTTGCAATTTTTGAGGGGGTCAAGGGCCTCCAAACCGTTGTGCCGCAACGGTTTTGGGGTTTTTTATCCTGCAAATACTTTGCAACTGTCGGGACTACTACCCGGAGTAGGCCCGGTCAACAACGGCGGCGGCTTTGGAGATAGTTTCCCGGCCCTTGACGTAGTAACGTAGGGTCATGGCTGACGTGGTGTGCCCTGCCGCTGCCTGGGCCAGCTTGATATCCTTGGTTTGGTCGTATAGGTCGGTCAGTACGGTGGTGCGGAAACGGATGGGCGTGATGTTCTCGGTGAATCCTATGTCCCGTTTGATACGGTCGCACATCTTCCGAACCTGTGTATAGGATAGGGGCTTGGTGCCACCGAACACGAATTCATGTTCCGCAACCTGGGGGAGATGGGGGACGGCCAGAGCAGAAAGGCCGATTGTCCGGGTGCTACTCTGTGTCTTGGTGTCCTTGATTTCCGGCTGGTTCCGGGTGGGGTGGGTCACGGCCCTGCAAATGTGTATCGCCATACCCTCCCGGTCAATGTCCGCGCCTTGCAGCCCTAAGACTTCTTCCAGGCGCAAGGGGTGAAGGGCCTGGATTGCCAGATATGCCCGGTCTAAGGGGTCTTTAATGTCCCCGATATGCTGAACCAGGAAGCGCATTTGCTCGACGCTATAGGGGACTGTGGCTTGACTGGTTTTGCCCGTGATTTTGATTCTCTTGGACTTCAACGGATTCTTGGCAATCAAGCCATCCTCCACGGCGGCGTCAAGTATCTGATTCAATACCATCTTGGCCTTGTCCTTGGTGGCCTTGGCCCCGGTCATACCGTTGAACAGCCGTTGAACGTCATCGGTGGTAATGTCCTCCACAGTCAGGCCGCTAAAGGCGGGGAGCAGGTGCCGGGTGAGCTGCCGCTTGTAGGTGGTGGCGGTCACGGTCTCAATATTGGGCTTGGAGTAGGTTTCAAACCATGTTGTGGCGTAGTCGGCAAAGGGGTGTTTGTTTTGCTCTGAGGGGGTGTCTGGGGTGCCCACCAGTTTGAGCAGCTTGTCAGCGTATTCCTGTTCGGTGTTGGCCCTTATCCAGTGTTTCGCGCCGTTTATGGTGACAGTACGGGTAATTTTCGGTGCCATCTCATTCTCTCCTTGAAATGGCGTACAATCCAACTCTATGCGGTTGTCAAGGTGCTGCCCCTGGCCGACAGGGGCGGGGGTGTCTGCTTTTACACCCTTATTATAGCACATCTTGCAACTTTTTTCAATGAAATATTCCAGGAATGCGCGAGGAATCAACGATTTCCCCGCTATTTCTATACAAGTGATTTCTCGGGCCTGGATAAAACTGCCCACTGTGACGGGGTCTGTCCTTAGAATCTCTGCGGCTTCCTGGAGCGTGAGCAGGTCGGGCCAGTGGCTCAATAGGTTCATATAACCTCCATTTTTGGCGCGGAGGTCGTATTATTTTAGATTTTGTTGTTGGTTATATGATTGGTTTTTTTATTCGTTTTTCAAAGGTGGCCCGCCTTGTGGCGGGCGGATTTAGTTCGTTTCCCTGGAAGTTTCGGCGTTTGTTGTTTTGTTGGTGGTTGTTGGGTCGCTCTCCGCTGGTGGCTTGGTGTACGTTCGGTAATTGATGATGTTTCGGATCGTCCCCCCTTCGTCTGTAATGGATATGGTTTTTTCATAGGTCAAAGGCATTCCCGTGATTTCCGCTTGGGCCTCCTGTTCTGTTGTCTGCCAAATTTCCGGGCGTTTAATGCCCCTGGAGAAACGGTATAGATTGAAGCCAGGCGGATACAGATTCAGTCTTGCGCCTTTTATGATGGCCTTGCTCTTGTCCTTGCTTCCGGCTAACCTTTTGGCCTGAAATGCCCCGGCGTTCACCGCCTCTGTCAACTCCATGTTCCCGAGGTAGGCGGTCAGATATAATCCTGGATTTCCGATACCCCGTAAATTTTGGGTCTTGGTGAACCCATGGCCCCATATCTGGGCAATGTCGGAATTGCGGATAAAGGGAGCTTTGCCAAAGAACAGAAACAGGCAATGAAGGTGCCACGCGCCACGGGCTTGCGGCTCTGCCGCTATAATGTACTCGGCGGGCGGGCGGCCCCGCTTGCTCAAATAATACTTGAACCGCTGCCAGAATCGGCGGTAGTCTTCATATAGCTGGGCCGGGTCGGTCATGTTCTCCTGGTAGGTCAGTGTCACCCACAGGGCAGTTTCCGGGTTTTCCAGGTTAGCGTTTATCAAGTCCCGCAGCTTGCGGAGGCTTTGGGCCACGCTGGCCTTGTCCGCTGCTCTGCTGTCATGGTGCTGAAACTCTTTGACTTCGCCTGTCCGCTTGTCTGCGTATAGGTCGGCGGTCAACTTCTCTATTGCAATGGCTGGCGTATTGCTTGCTATGTACCGAACCTCGACAACGTTCCCGCAGCGTTTGACAGTTACGGGCGTGTCCGGGAACTCGGGTCTTATATCTTGAATTCTGTTAATGTTCATAATATATCAAGTTAAAGGGACGGGGCGGGCGGCTCTCGCTTCGCGCCGCCGCCCGCCCCGCGCCGTGGTAAAGATTGCCCCTAATCAGTTGTTGGTCAGGCCGTTGACAAAAGCCTTTATATCTGTAGACTGGGGGAATGCCATTGTAAGGTGTTCAAGTGGTTCATCCATTGTGAAAGCCTTGGATTGAGTGTAGTCAATGGATGCTCCATCTTCCGGGGCCACAGCGACAGTAAATCGTCCGGGCATTCGTTCCTCAAACTTGATTGTGGGGTAACGATTCCCAAGTAATGTTACATTGAACTGTATGCCGCCCCCTGTTAATCGGTTTTCATAGACTTGGATGTGGGCATTGTTGCAGTGCGCGTAGATACTATCTGAAGCAAACGATTGCTCCACAAGGCTCTTGAGTTCACTTATCGTATACATTGTTGTTGTACCTCCTAAAAATTATCGGCTTACCCCGGCATAAATCGCCTGATGTAGCTTTTCCTGATTCCGTACCCATGGGACAGAAATTGGAACAAAGTTCGCGCCGTTGGTCAGCATGAAGCCTGTGCCTTGTTGCCGGGGCGGATGGGCGGCGATTTCGTCCTTATACCCGCTGAACAGCATTTCACGGGCCTCCTTGCTCATTATGCCCAAACTAATCGCAACTGTGAAATTTTCCCTGCCAGGTGTGTAGGAAGCGTCAAATCTCTGCTGCCCCAAAATAACATGAATGCCGAACGAACGGCCAAGCCTGACAAGAAGGGCCAATTTGCGCTTTTCTTCCTCCTGCGTCCTTTTATCGGATAAAAATTCGAGGTAGTTTGACCATTCATCGAACATCAAAATCAGGATATTTCTGCTGGCATCCTCCCCGCGCTGTCTGGCCTGGAATGCCTCAAAGAATCGTTGAAACATGGGGCCAACATCCCAGCGAGCGAAACGGTCGGCTCCATCCAAGAAGGAGAAATCTTGGTCGCCTTTCGCGTCACAAATATACAGTTGCGAGGATGGAATATATTTCACTATTTTTCCCAACAGCAATTTGGTGAAGTAAGTCTTTCCGCTGCCTGTAGCTCCAGAAATCGCCATATGCGGTGCTTTTTCGGGGTGCCAGTGGATGGGGATGTTGAGCCCTATCCGCTGGTAATCCTCACGCCATAAAATGTTTTTTACTTCCTCCATGGGTTAAAAATCCTCATCATCTCTGCTGGCCTCAATGGCGAGCACATTCTTGCGATTCTCCCAATCGGCCCGCTGCTGGAAATACTCCTGGCTGGCAATGGCTATAAACAGATACACAAAGGCATCACCGGGGAGGACTTCATCAACCTGGATAATGGGAACGAATGCACCGCCACGCTCGAAACGAACATTGGCGAACCCGGATGGATTCTCCCGCACCAACACGCTCTTGACCTGGGCCTGGATAACACTCCGGCACAAGTCCTTGTCGATGTGGGTAGTAGCGTTTTGCTTGAGCACTTTAAATTTCATACGCCAGACTTTGCCCCAAGGCAAAACTTGTTCTTCCGGGTCTGCGGAAATGTCGGTGTGCTCATAGATAGAGGCCAGACCGAGAGCCGGGGCCACAGTAGCCAGGGCGGGCTTGACCGTGGCAAGAATGGCTTGGTAGTCCTCGGCGGTGGGTTTGTGGGGCGGGATGGGTTCTTCGACCTGGAACAGCTTGGATAGGGCGGAATAGGCGGCGGCAGCAAGGAAGCCGGCGGCAATGATGATATGTAGGTTATTGATTGCCAATTTCACAAGGACGGCTCCCGAAAGAACCACCAGCGCGGCCACGGACAGGAGCAACGTCAGGTTTAATGCTACCTTTTTCCCGTTGCGTTCACTGATTCCGTCAGCAATATAGTTGACAGCATCACGCGAAAAAGATACAATTAAAGTAATAGTGCTGGACAAAAGCCTTTTGAATGAATTCATAGGTGCTTTCTCCTTTGTTTTTTGCGTGGGCCAGTAGCCACGCAGAGAGTGACTACTGGCCCGCTTGGGGGCTACTTCGCCGGAGGCGTAGGCGGGTTAAGATTCAGAAACTCAACACCGCTGGCGGTTCCGCTGTAGACAACTGTGCCGAAGTCTCCACCCCGGAAGGTGATTTCCAAATCGCGGAAACGGGCAACAAGAAATTGCATCTTTTGGTTTCTCGCTGACACGACTTCAGAGGAAGGCAACTTGGAAATATCCAGACTGGGAATTGTAATCGGGACGTGGGTGCAGTTGTCGAATAGGAGCATAGCAGTCACCTTGGAGCCAATTTCCTGTCGGGCTTCGCCCTTTCCCTTGTAAGCTTTGTCCAGCTTAATCACAGGGAGGGTATCGCCGTGTGCGGCAAATGGAAGTGTGGGCATGATAAGCCTCCTTAATAGTTGAAGATGGTTGAGTAACTATATGGCAGACGCTGGCCAGCCATCTGCCAGAAAAGCAACTGTTGCTTGTGATGATAGCATAGCAGAAGTTGAAGAATAAGTAACCAACATTCCGCAGGAAATAGTTTTTTAATTTTGCGGGTGCGGATGGATAGGAACAAATCAAAAGCAAATTTTCTGTAATGCCGCATGAAGCGGAGGAAACACCCAAAATAAGGAGGAAGCTATGAAGAAATATAAAAACTTTATCCTTTACGATGGGGAACAAGACTTTCTTTATCAAATGAAATGTGCTGATATTATTTTGCTATTGCATACTTTATGTAAAGAATTGTGCTTGGACTTTCAAGATTTTAAAGAAGCATTTATTGAAACAGGGATTTCTTATAAAGATATCAAAAGTTTAGAACGAGTTTTAACAAATGGATGGCCCCCAAGCTTTTTCCATAACGACAAAAAACGCGAGAATTTTTTAACGGCTACAGAAAAGGCGTTTGAAAATTGTGCACATGGAAAGCACCCTTTGAGGAAGTCAGATTTTGAAACGGTAAAAAAGAGGTACAAATGTCTTGTTGAAGATGAGAAGGAGCGTTCAGGGGAGGAGCATTCGCGCTTTAGGGCGCAACTGTCATTGGAAATGACTTTAGCGTTGAGAGCAGACCCGGAATCGTTTGCAAAGGAAGAAGCAGAATTTCAAATTTCTCAGAGGCATAGAGGCGCAAAAATTTTTTGGGATGGTATTTGGACAACTATCGAAAATAAGAACGCTGGATATGAACGGATAGAAGATGAAACCTGGACATATTATAAAATCCATGAAATAACGTGTGTGCATTTTTTTGAACTGCTAAAAAATGACCCAGTAATTATGAAACGGCTGAAAAGAATTTTTGACGAGGTTGACAGGGCCGACCAAAGTGTGGATTTAACTAAAAGGGACACAGCCACTTAAATGGTTGTGTCCCTTTTATGCCTATTAACTTAATAGTCGGGCATCTTTTGCCAAAACTTCTAAATGGGGCTTGCATTTTCCCCGCGTATAGGCTAAAATCATGGTGGAAGCATAAATGCGGCAGGCCGAGGGGCGCTTCCAACACCCCACGGCCCTGCGCGAGTGACCTCACCACTCAACACAGCAATCTCTTAGGATTGTACCACAGGCTCATTATATCCATTTTCCATCCGTTTTTCAAGGGGGAATGGGTGTAGTGCGCTGTGTTCGCATTGATTTATCAAGGCGGTGTTGGGTTTTTTGAAACTCGACGCCGCTTTTATGTTTCCAGCAGGGGCAAAAGGCGGGGGAGCTGTCCCCCGCCGCCGCCTGTTGGACAACATTTTATAAGGAGAGAAACGGACATGAAAAAAATCTCGGCATTTTTCCTCGCGCTGGCCCTGTGCTTTGGGCTGGCTGTCCCGGCGTTCGCGGCGGATGGGGGCGCATACCCCACGTTCAAAGCGCCGGAAAATTCCGGCACCATTTTTCAAGCGCAGACAATGGCTATAAAGCTCGTTGGCTTTGCGCGGTCTGGCAGCAACAACACCCATATCACCTATGGAACCTTTCAGGATTATGGGAATAGCGGTTCTGTGAGACTTGCTCCTAAAGGGGTAGATATTGTTGTAACCGGCGTTGAATCCGCAGAGGAGATTAGGCTGTGCGCTTTCACTGCCGCAGATTTGGAAGAGGGTCCTTTTGAGGATTTATCCGAAGGTATGTATCTTTTCGCTCGACTGTTTGTCCAGGAATCCGGGAAGGATATTTCCCTTTTGCCTCTGAACACTGATGACCCGATGGAGTTTGAATATGATGACCCGAAGGACGGAAAAACTCTTGTGGCGGGGAACATTACCCCCACAGATGCTGGTTTCCAGGTCAACGGGGACGGGGATGTTGTTCTCAACTCTGAGCGTCTGTATGAGCTGCTGGACGAGGGTGATTTGCTGCAAGTCATAGTGGGAAACAGTTTCTGGCTGTATCGGCTCTCTGGCGACCCCCTCCTGGTTTCCGATGTGTTTACCGATGTCGATACCGGAAAGTGGGTTAGTGATCCCGTGGCCTGGGCTCTGATGAGTGACATTACCAACGGCACTGCGGAGGACAAATTCTCTCCCGAGCAGAACTGCACCCAGGCTCAAATTTTGACTTTCCTCTATCGCGCGGCCCGTGAGGAACAGGTTGAATCCTCGTCTGAAGATATGGAACTGGCGGTTCAGTGGGCGCGGGAGAAAGGCATGATTGATGATAGTTTTGACGGCAACACGCCCTGCACCCGCGCAACCGCCGTCAGCTACATTTGGCAAGCCTTTGACAAGCCTAACGCACAGGCCAGCAGCTTTACCGATGTGCCCACCGATGCCCCCTATGGCTACGCAGTGGATTGGGCGGTTGAAAAGGGTGTGACCAACGGCACCAGCGATACCGCTTTCTCCCCCGAAAAGGTGTGCAGCCGGGGCGAAATCGTGACATTCCTCTACCGGGCCTACAATTAAAAAAGCCTTTTGCCCCCGCCGTTCAAATGAGAATGGCGGGGGCACCTTTTGTAATTAAAGTGGCTGTGTGCGGTTGACGGGACAGGGTGGCCCGCCACGAAAGGACAGGCGGGCGGTTGTCGAGCCCCTGGCATAAGGCGGGGCCAAAGGTTGGTTCCGCTCCATGGCAATTCCCCGCCGATGGACTGTCGGGCCCTGGAGCGTGGCCCCGTGGGAATTGCCGTCGCTCGTATGCCCTGCGGGGCATGGGGATGAGGTCAAGGGCCGGAAGGCGTTGGAGGGTATGAAAAAACAGGGGGCCGGGGCCTCCCGCTGCAATTTTTTGACGCCGCAAAAGTTGGATTGCACGCCTAAAATTTTTGGTTTTGTGGTGTTTGTGTTTAGAAATGTTCTTTCTGCGCCTTTGGTAAGGATGAGGTCTCCAGTTCAAATCTGGATAGCAGCTCCAAGAAACTCCTGAAATCGCCGGATTTCGGGAGTTTTTGTTCTGTTTTCCCTCAAAATAATGTGGGTCAAAAAGTGGGTCAGGTGGGTTGACCCACAACTTGACCCACACGGGGAAATGTGCGGAAAGGGTTAGAGAACACCGGGCAGGAAGTTTGGCCTTCCTGCCCGGTGCTTTTGATGGGTCAAGGGGTGTGTTCATATCATCTGGCTCATGAAATTACCCATGGTCTCCGCCGCTTGGTCCTGCATCTGGCGTGTGGCGTGGGTGTAGGTGCGCAGGGTAAACCCCGCATCGTAGTGGCCCAGCATACTGGAGATTGTCTTGATATCCACGCCGTTCTGGAGTGCCAAGGTGGCGAAGGTATGACGCAAGTCGTGGAAGCGAATGTTCGGAAGGCCGGCCTGCTTCAGCAGGACCTTCAACCGGCGGTATGCTGAGCCAGGATTGGTGGGCTGTTCCGGCTTCAGGGGGTTGGGGAATATCCACTCGGTCAGTGCAAACTTTTTTCGCTCACCGAGAACCCGCACCGTACTGGCTGGCAGTACGATCTTTCGAGTACCAGCACTGGTCTTAGTATCCCCAGCAGTCAGCCCACCGCCAGTTTCTTGGTAGACGGTGCGGCAGACCTTCAGTGTGCCGGCGACCTCATCGAAGTCCTCCCACTTGAGGCCACAGATCTCACCCCGCCGCAAGCCGGTGGTCAGTTCTGCGTAGAAGAAGTCGCACCAGACTTCGTCCTCTGCGATGACCTTCATGAACACATCCAGCTGCTCGTCCGTCAGTATTTGCTTTGCTCCATAGCTGAACTTGGGTGCGATAATTTGTTCGGTGGGGTTGCTGGCGATCAGGTGAGCCTGCTGCGCCGCCTTCAATGTTCCGTGGAGCGTGGTGTGGATGCGGCGAACCGTGCCGCTGGCCAGACTGCCGCCCAGTTTCTCATAGAATCGCTGGATATCCTTCGGCGTAAGCCGGGCCAGTTGCTTATCGCCCAGACTGGGCCTGATGTGGTTCTCAATGTAACTGCGGTAGTTCCTCAGCGTGTTGGGCCGCAGAGTATCCGCCATATTTTCCAGCCACTTGTCGAGCCACTCGCTCAAGGTCATCCGGCTCTGCTCCGGCAGGTCGGCCCCCTGGTAGCTGTCGATGTGCTGGCGGTGCTTCGCGGACAGCTCTTTCTGTGTAGGAGCGTAGACATACCGGAAGATAGAGTCGCCGTTTTCTTTGTGGCCCACCACGATGCGGCCCTCCCAGCGACCGTCATCGCGTCTCCTCACCATGCCGTCGCCAGACGGTCTGCGCTTCGCCATTTGTTACTCACCTCCAGTCCGAATATCACCGTCGTTTTCATCCATGCACTCGGCCATCAGCCTGACGCCCAATCGGAAGCCCAGGATGAAATTCTCGGTTGCTGTGATACTGTTGATCTCATGCTGTGATCGGATGAGCTTTGTGAGGATTTCTTGATCAGTCTCCTTCAGCTGTTCCATGAGCTGCTTTTCATATTTGGCGACACGGTCTACTGCCCGATTCAGCTCTGAGCCAGGTATCATCTGCTGTTCGTTGGGTATGATGTTGCCATAGTAGAGATCTTCCAGTATTTTTCTCATCTTCGGCTACCTCCTTTGCAACACAAACACATACCACACTTTGCGGAAGATAGCTACTACTTTTTTCGAGGACTTTTATTCTTTGTTTTGCAACGCAGAATTTGAACTGGGTACGGGTGATCACAGACTACCCCTCTGATAGCGGACAGCGTCATCCAGCGAGATACTGCCGCCGATTTTTCACATCCTGGATGCACCGACTCCGCAGTGTGCGGAGTTGCTCATCGGGAATCTCCATCCCTGCAGCCAGCGCATTCATCACCATGTCCAACTCCACCGCCAGCTTGAAGAGCAGACGGCAGCTGTCCAGAGGACACATCTCTTTGACGAGTTGCTGTGTCTCAGGGGAGGTTCGCACACAAATTTGTTTTTTCTCCTGGCATGATGCTCTTCCTGAAATTCGCAAATATCCCCGCTTGGACCCGTCGAGAATACGGCGGCTGTAAGGGCAGAGGAAAAACTGACCCCCGACTTGACTCCAGGGGGTGAAAAATGACCCCCGCACTGATTCCTGCACAACCTCTGAAAACCACCTGCGACAGCCACCTTGCGGAATGGCGAAACACTGTGGTTTTCTCTCTGAATTTTCTGATACCGGCCACCCGCCCCAGCAAAAAGTGAAAATTCCGACCACCTATTGAAAAGCCCCGACCCGCTCTGCGGGGCGGTGTGGCTGGCCGAGGGGCGCATAAGCGACCCCCGGCCTTTATCCTGCACTTTTTTCGACCCCCCGGTTCACCTGCCACTTTCAGTTGTGCCGAATTTGCTGGATGGCACACACCGGCCATACGGGTTTGCCACGGCTGTGCCTGCGGTGAGCGGCGGCTTGTTACCCTCCGGACACCATCGGGGCCACACAGCGGCACACAGGCTGTCACGCTGAGTTGCACTTTTCACTACGGAGCGCGAGTGCCGTTGCGGCTCGATGACGTTCAGCCGCCGTGTCCATCTGCGCCAGCTGCTGTTCGTAGAACTGATCCAGAGCCAGTTGGATCGGACGGATGGTGTAGAGCAGATTGCCGTTGCGCTTCAGGCCAGCCTTGGTGGTGACGGATGTGTTCTCTGTACTGATGAGCTGCCGCTCCTCCAGCTCGCACACATACTTGCGGACGGTGTTGGCGCTCATCCTCACCGCTCTGCCGATAGTCTTGTAGCTGGGCCAGCACTGGTAGATGTTTCGGTTCTCGCAGCAGAGCAGGTACGAGTAGACAGCCAGCGCACCAGGCGACAGGCCCAGCAGGAATATCTCGTTGGGCAGTTGAAAGTAGTTCTTGATTGGATCACGTTTGGGCCACGGTGTGTACTTCAATCTGCACCTCCCTGGGTGTGCTGCGACACCCACTCCACGAATTTCTCTTTGGGCACTACGAGCCTATTGCCGATTTTCAGAACAGGAAAATCCGGTTCATGCATCAACTCGTAGCCGCTGGACGATGAGACGCCCAGCACCTTTGCTACCGTTGCTGCGTTCAGGAACAGCGGCAGCTCGTCATAGTTCTTGTAGGCGGATTCTTTCATATAGGACTTGCCTCCTTGTCAGTTGTGACGGTCTTTTCTCTCTGTGATGGAATACAGGACAGAGTGTGATAGCCGTCCACGCTGTTCCCTCCATACCAGAAAAACAAAAGACCTACACATCCTTGCTGGCAAAACGACCAGCGGTACAGAATGTCGTACCGCAAGGTCTTGCACAGCCTCAGATATGTAAGTCGGAAGTAGAGCGAGGCAGGTTGTTTAGTTGTTGTAATCGAATATATGTTCTATATATAGGATACTTGATTGAGTAAGCTTTGTCAAGAGGGAGCGTATAAAATTTTTTGCAACTGGACATAATAAATAATTCTGCTGTGAGTGCCACTGAAAAAATACACCCGCAGAGGTTGACCCTTGCAGGTGTATTTCGTGAAGCATCATGATAGATGTGCATAGAACTATCATTCCGGTGTCGTGTTTAGCTGCTGCATCAGCTCTTGGAAACCATCCAGTGCGCTCTGGAGATTTTCGATAATATCCAGAGCCAATACATCCGGCGCGGGCAGGCTGTCCAGGTCCGCAAGAGATTTGTCTTTGCTCCAGAAGATATCCAGACTGGCTTTATCCCGATCCAGAATTTTCTGAACGGCAAATTTCCTCCAGCGGCCATCCGGGTTATCCTCCGACCATGTCTCATGGCGCTGGTGCCGGTTCTCCGGATGGAAGCAGCAGATAAAATCCTCCAGATCGGCGTCAGTCATGGGATGCTGTTTCAGCGTGAAATGGACGTTGGTGCGGAAGTCGTACACCCACACCTCTTTCGTCTGCCGCTCCGGGCTGGCGGGGCGCTTGTCAAAGAAAATCACGTTTACCTTGACGCCCGGCTTGTAAAAAATCCCGGTGGGCAGATGCAGGATCGCGTGCAGGTCAGTGGTCTCCAGCAGCTTTCGGCGCACCGTCTCACCGGCCCCACCCTCGAAGAGCACGTTGTCCGGCACAACCACCGCCGCCTTGCCCCTGGCGTTCAGGAGCGTATTGATGTGCTGGACAAAATTCAGCTGCTTGTTGGAGCTGGTGGTCCAGAAGTCGGTTCGGTTGTAAACCAGGTCTCCCTCCTCATTGGTGAAGGTAATGGAGGACTTCTTTCCGAAAGGCGGATTGGTCAGCACGTAGTCCACTCGGTAGCCGGGGGCGGTCAACAGCGCATCCCCCAAGGTAACGGGGGCGGTTCCGTAGATGTCTCCGATGTTGTGGAGGTACAAATTCATCAGTGCGGTTTTGTAGGTGGCTGGTACAATCTCACTTCCATAAAAGGTCTGATTTTTCAAAAATTCTTTCTGCTCCCGATCCAGGGTGTATCGTTCCGGGTGGGCGATGTATTCCTGAGCGGCAAGGAAAAATCCGACGCTGCTACAGCATAGGTCTGCAATGATCTTCATCGGCTCCAGGCGGAGATAAGGTACAATAAGTTGCGCAAATAAAAAAGACAAGGTTTGCAGTTCTCTGGTAGAATGAAGTATGGATACACCATTCAGAGAGGAGAGAGCAAACCATGTCAGAGAAGATTGTACAGCTAAATGAAGAAGTAATCAAGGGTCAACTTAAGGAGCTGGTTCGTGGGAGCGTGGAAGAAACGCTGAATGAGCTGCTGGAGCAGGAAGCGGAGAAGCTGA
>CAJUQD010000009.1 GCA_910588105.1 uncultured Oscillospiraceae bacterium
TCATACCTGCATTTTATCAGATCTTTTACTTGTTTTCAATCGTGGCTACTATAATAAGGTATGAAGCAGGGCGGCTGGAAAACTCCAGCCGCCCTGCCCTGCCATTAGTGCATAGCCCGGCCAATATCATTAGCCGCATCGCCGATGGCATTCCCCGCATCTCGGGCCACGTTACCCGCACCCCGGGCCAGGTCGCCTGCCGCATCACCAATGTCATCCACTGCGTTCCCCACACGGGACCGGCTGCGGCCCGCGCCGCTGCCATCCACGCCGCCGGCCCCGCCACCTTGGGCGGCATCATTGCCGGTATCGGGGCCGTTGTCCATGCCGCCGCCTATTCCCGCGCTGGGGCCATCCCCGATCAGTCCGTCGCTGTTATAAGCATCGTCGCGAATGTCCGGGCTGTTGGTTTGGTTGTTCCTGTCGGCGCCCATACTGTTAGTGGGCTGCACCGGGTCGGCGCTGTTGCTTTCCCGGTTGGCGGAGCAGCCTGTAAGAGCCAATGCCAGCGCCGCAGCCAGAGCAAAATATTTCACCTTCATTTTCATGCCTCCTGCTTTTTCTTCTCGTCCCCGCAACTCATTATGTGCTGGTTGCGCCCTTTCAAAGCAGGTATTTTTTGTTTTTATGCGCCGATCTGCCATAGCCCCTGTGGCAGACCGGCGCATAAAAGATTTACACTGCCCCAATCACTGGGAACTAAGCTCCAAATATTTCTGGTCGATGTGGCTGTCCACCTGCATGGCTAACTCCAGCGCGTCATTACATCCCATTTTTTTGTTGCGGTTGTTCATAGCCGCCACCTCAATGACCACAGCCAAATTCCGTCCAGGCCTGACCGGTATGGTGAGGGCGGGAATGCGCACATCCAGCAGGGTGGTAAAGTGTTCGTCCGCCCCCAGGCGGTCATACAGCTTACCGTCTTGCCAATTCTCCATCTCAATCACCATATCGATGGAGCTGTCGAACTTGACAGCAGACATGCCAAACAACCTCCGCACATCCACAACCCCAATACCCCGCAATTCAATGTAATAACGGATAAGTTCCGGTGCGGTGCCGATAAGTCCCCCGCTGGGGTTCCGGCGGATCTCTATGGCGTCGTCGGCAATGAGGCGGTGACCCCGCTTCACCAGCTCAATGGCAGTCTCACTCTTGCCGATGCCGGACTCCCCTGCCAGCATAACCCCCTCGCCGTATACTTCCACCAGGACTCCGTGGCGGGTGATGGTAGGCGACAGCGCCGTGCGCAGGTAGGCAATCATGGTGCTCATGATGCTCGATGTATTCTCCTGCGTGCCAAGAATTGCCTGGTCGTGCTTTTTTGCCATCTCCATACACTCTGGGTATGGCTTCAGACCCCTGGCAAAGATTACCGCAGGGGTATGATAAGAAAACAGGGTGTCAAATACCGCCGCCCGCTTTTCCGGCGAGATTCCTTCCAGATAGGAAATTTCCACCAGGCCAAGCAGCTGCATCCGCTCCCGGTCAAAGTAGTCAAAAAAGCCGCTGAGCTGAAGGCCGGGCCGGTTCACGTCATCGATCGTAATCAGTTTCTCCCGATAGCCCTCAGGACCGTACAGCACATTCAAGTGAAAATTATCGATGATGGTGCCCAATTTGATGCCGGTCTTGCTTGCCACGTTGGTCACGCTCCCTTTTGCAGTATGTTCCCTATTATCTTACCACATTCCATTCCCGAAAAAAATAGCAAATACATCAAATTCGTACTTGATTTTTTCCCTCCCCTATGGTAGCATAATGTAGTTATCGTTTGAACAAATTCCAACCAGCAAGGAGGTTAGTCAATATGGCCAAATGCGAGTTCTGCGGCAAAGGCGTGAACTTCGGCATCCAAGTGTCCCACTCCCACCGCCGCTCCAACCGCCCCTGGAAGCCCAACGTCAAGCGCGTCAAGGCTGTGGTGGACGGCGCGCCCAAGCACGTCTATGTGTGCACCCGCTGCCTCCGCTCCGGCAAGGTCACCCGCGCTGTCTGATTCCATAGGGAACGTAACCTGGGCCCTGCGCATTGCGCAGGGCCCAGATTTTTTACTGCCTGTCCATCTTTTCGCCTTCCGATTCTGCCTTAGGCGCAGATCCGGCTTCCTCCTTGGCGGGGGATGCTCCTTCCGCCCTTGTCACATCGGTACCCCCCTCAACCGGCGCCGCTTTAGAACAGCTGCCCTTGTGTAAGACAAACTTGGATTCGGTTCCCTTCACAATGCGCACCATATTTCCCCTGTGCTTCCACAACAGCAATCCGCCCATGATGACGGCGAGCAGAATAATCAGGGAATCCCGGTAAACCAACCCTGACACAATAGGGAAAGAAAATCCGGCCCAGCACGACCCTAGGGAGACATATTTTGTGGCCACAGCCAGGATAATAAAGCCACCCCACACCACCAAGGGAACCCACCAGCTCTGGTATGCGCCGCCGCCGATACCAATCATAATGGCGATAGCGCCGCCGGACAGCACCCCCTTGCCTCCTCTGAATTGGAACGTGCAGGGAAACATGTGTCCCAGAATACAGAACGCACCGCCCCAATATTTGGCTAGCGTAACCAGTTCCGGCGAGATGCTTCCGGCAATAAACATGGCAAACAGCACCGCCGCCACCGCCTTCAGCACATCGCTGAGGATGACTACCGCCGTCAGCGGTCCGCCAAACACGCGATAGAAGTTGGTCAGGCCTGCATTTCCACTGCCGTGCTCCCGGATATCGTCCCGCAGGATGTAGCGGGACACCACCACAGCGCCGTTGAAACATCCCAGAAAATAAGCCACTACAGCTACGCCCACAGCCGCTACGGCCAGCCAGCCGGGGCTGACGCCTGCCGCTTCCAGCATACGAGAATTCATGGTCAGTCCTCCTTATCGCCCTTTTGTCGGATAGTTATACGCACTGGGGTCCCTGTCAAGCCAAAAGTGGCGCGAATCTGGTTTTCCAGGTAGCGCTGGTAAGAAAAATGGAAGAGCTTGGCATCGTTACAAAAAATTACAAAGTGAGGAGGTTTCACCCCGATTTGGGTCATATAATATATTTTCAGCCGTTTACCTTTGTCGGTAGGGGGCTGCACCCGAGCCTGGGCATCGCCGAGCACCTGATTGAGCACCCCGGTAGGAATGCGCATGGCGGCTTGGTTTACCACATTGTCGATAAGGCTGAACAGTCGGTTCACGCGCTGGCCAGTGAGGGCGGAGATGAACACGACTGGGGCATAGGGCATGTAGCTTAGATCCCGCCGAATATCCTCCTCCATGCGCTGCATGGTTTTGCCGTCCTTCTCAATCGTATCCCACTTGTTCACCACAATGATACAGGCCTTGCCCGCCTCATGGGCCAATCCCGCTACCTTGGTGTCCTGCTCGGTAACGCCCTCCTGCGCGTCAATCATGATAATGCAAACATCGCTGCGCTCGATTGCCATGATAGCCCGGAGGACAGAAAACTTTTCCACCCGGTCATCCACCTTGGACTTTTTACGCATCCCCGCCGTATCAATGATGAGGTATGTTTGCCCGTCCTTTTTCAGATAGCTGTCCACCGCGTCCCGGGTCGTGCCCGCCACATCGGACACAATGACCCGCTCTTGGCCTAAAATACGGTTTACCAGGGAGGACTTCCCCACATTTGGCTTGCCAATAATGGCCACCTTGACCACATCATCCCCTTCCTCCTCCTGCTCCTCCGAAGGGAAGAACTCGAAACAGGCGTCCAACAGATCGCCTGTCCCATGGCCGTGAACAGCGGAAACCGAATATGGATCCCCCAGCCCCAGATTATAGAACTCGTACATGTCCGGGTCAGTATGACCGGTGGAATCCATTTTGTTCACCGCCAGCACCACCGGCTTTCGGGCGCGTTGGAGCATCCCAGCCACCTCCTGGTCGGCGGCGGTCATACCCGTGCGGATATCGCACACGAAGATGATGACGGTAGCGGAGGCAATGGCGATTTCCGCTTGCTCCCGCATAAACGATAAAATCTGGTCATCGGTTCCCGGCTCAATGCCGCCGGTGTCCACCAAATCAAACGTTCGGCCCCGCCACTCCGCCTGGGCATACAGCCGGTCCCGGGTTACGCCAGGGGTGTCCTCCACAATGGACAACCGCTTGCCGGTGAGCTTGTTGAACAGCATGGATTTACCCACGTTGGGGCGGCCCACAATGGCCACCAGGGGCTTTGCCATGGGACATCCCTCCTAATTCTATATGAGCTTTGGAATACCCGGCAGCCGCAAGGCAGTGTCCAGGCAATATTTCACACATTATAATGTAGTATACCAAATCTATAAAAAAAAAGATAGGGGAAAACAAGAAAAATTTTGAGCAGAATATGACAAAAAAGCTGCCGTCCAGCGGCAGCTTTTTTCCGTCTATTTACTTCTCGGCAGGAGCGACCTCACGGCCATTGTAGTTCATGCAGTTCTTGCATACACGGTGGGGCAGGGTAACGGTACCGCACTTGGGACAGGTATTGATACCGGGAGTCTCCAACTTCCACACGGAACTACGGCGTTTATTCCTGCGCTGCTTGGATACTTTACTCTTCGGGACGGCCATTTTGACACCTCCTTATTGGTCAATGTCCGCGGACATAAGGACTACTGCTCCGGCTCCTCTGGCTCCAACAGCTGGGCCAGCACGGCCAGCCTCGGGTCAGTCTCCCGTTTGCAACGGCATTTCTCCAAATTCAAATCCACGCCACAACCGGGACAAAGCCCCTTGCAATCCTGGGAACAGAGGTTTTTTGTGTCCATCTCGAGGAGAAATACCTCCTGCATTAGCCCGTCCAGCTCCAGTTCACCCTCCCGGTTCAGCTCTACGATGTCATCGCTTTCCCCGTTAGCCAACTCAAACGCTAACAAGGTTTGGCAATCCAGCGACTTTCTTCGCTGAAATGGTTTGGCACACCGATCGCAGGTGAGGGAAAGCACTGTGTCCAACCGGGCCTTCAGCTCCAGGGCGCCTGCCCGGTTACTCACCTGCCCTTTTACACAAATGGGCTGAGCAAAGGGCTTGGCCCCGTTCCACTCCATATGGGACAAGTCCATCTGGAGGGCAAATGGGAGCACCTCGCCGGGCTGTTGGGCTAAAGGCTTTAAATCCAGTTTCATGGCACACCTCGCATAATGGCACGACTGGTATTATACTAGACCTAGCCGGAAATGTCAAACATTTTCCGCAATATTTTGTGGTTTTTTTCGGGATCCACGCTTCCCGCTCTAAGAGCCTGTTTCATATTCCGAAGAATGTCAGTTGACGAGGGATTTTCCCGTTAGGCGAGGCGGGATTTCGCAGGAATCACTGTGTTATTTCAAGAAATCCCAACGAAGTATGGCGTGGAAAGATCCGGCAAATGGCGTTTTGAGAGTTTTAAACAGGCGCTAAGCAAGCCAAATGTTCATGGCCTATTGCCAGATCAGGCTCTATTTGCAGCCTTGCTACTGTCTCTGCATGCCGGCACACCAGCGAGCTAGCCCATCAAGAACCCCTCCAGCCGGTCCATTCCCCTTTTGATGGTCTCTAAGCTGGCGGCATAGGACCAGCGCAAAAAATTTGGCGCCCCAAACCCGCTGCCAGGCACTGCGGCCACCAAGCCGTGCCTTAAAAGCGCAGAAGCGAAGTCAAAATCGCTGCGGATAAGCTCCCCATGGAAGGTCCGGCCCAGCTGCTGCTCAATATTCATCATGATATAAAACGCGCCCTCCGGCATAAGGCAGCTCACACCGTCCATAGCGTTTACCCGCGCCACCATATAATTCCGGCGCTCTTCGAAGGCGCGGCGCATTTCCTCCACGCAATCCTGGGAACCGGTGAGCGCGGCCACCGATGCAGCCTGGGACACAGAGCTGGGAGAGCCGGTGGAGTGGCTGAGGAAATTGCCCATCACCTTGGCAATTTCCCTGTTGGACAATAAATAGCCAATCCGCCAGCCGGTCATGGCGTAGGATTTGGACACGCCGTTGATAAGGATGGTCCGCTCCTTCACATCCTCTCCCAAAGACGCAAAGGAAACGCACTTCGCCCCACCGTACAGCAGCCCATAATAGATTTCATCGCAGATGACATATATATCCTTCTCCACACATACACGGGCAATGGCTTCAAGCTCCCCTTTGGAGTAGACCATGCCGGTAGGATTGCCCGGGTTGTTGAGAATAAGGGCCTTGGTCTTAGAGGTAATGGCCGCAGACAGCTGCCCGGCCGTTATTTTGAATCCAGCACACTCCGGGGCAGTGACCAGCACCGGTTCCCCCCCCGCCATTTTGATGAGCTCCAGATAGCTCACCCAAAAGGGGGCTGGCAGGATCACCTCATCGCCGGGATCCACCAGCGCCCGCAGTGCGATATACACGCAGTGCTTGGCTCCACTGGTCACCACTACCTGGGAGGGCTCATAGTCCAACCCACAGTCCTCTCTCATGCGCCGGCATACTGCCTGCTTCAGCTCCATCGTGCCGGAGGCCGGGGTATAGCGGGTTACATTGCCGGCGATGGCCCGCTCCGCCGCTGCCTTGATATGGGCCGGAGTATTGAAATCCGGCTCTCCGGCGGCGAAGCTCGCCACATCCACGCCGTCGGCTTTCATCTGCTTGGCCAACACATCAACGGCCATGGTGCTGGACACCTGCACGGCAGACGCGATTCGGGCAATCTTTTTCAAAGGAATCCCTCCAATTATTGTCTAGCGCATATTATATTCTTCACCTTGCAAAAATGCAAGTACATTTCGATATGTTATTAGCATTTTTGCAATCTTTGTACTCAATTGATGCAGAATTGGCATGAAACCTCCCCGTCTGGCTACCAGACGGGGAGGTTTCATTTCACCGGCGGGTGTTCTTTCGATAGAGATGGTACAGGCCTTTTACCAGCAGGTCGTGGTCGTATCTGATCTCCCTTCTGCAAAGCCGGTACAGGGCAGGGACACGGCCCCCTGTGGCCACCACTGTGGCGGCCGGGCTTCCCGCCGCCGCCTCCAGGGACTCTATCACCCGGTCAAAGGCGCCGCTATAGCCATACAAAACCCCCGCCCGCATGGCATCTACCGTATTGCGCCCCAAAGGCGTATCCACTTGCGCCATAGAAATCTGCGGAAGCTGGGCCCCATTCCGAGACAAGGCCTCCAGGGCAATGTCCACACCGGGCATGATGGCGCAGCCCTCAAAGGTGTTGGCGCTCATGTAAGAGAAGGTAACCGCAGTGCGGGAGTTGATGACAATGGCAGGAGTCGGATAAAGAACCGAGACTGCCACGGCGGAGGCCACAATATCGCTGCCCAGCTGGTTGTGAATTTCCGCCTTGATATTCAGCCCCGTTTTCAGCCCTGGCCCCACAACCAAGGGAGGCTTGCCAGTAAGCCTTCGGAGGGTACGAATATATGTGCCGGTGACAGGGGGCACCACGCTGGACAAAATGGCCCCATCCACTCCGCTCAGCTCTGCTTGGTAGAGGTGAAACACCCCTATCAGGTCAATGGCGCAGCGGTCATCGGTCATTTTGGAGTCAGTCTCCAGTTCCGACTGGAAGGACGGCATTCCCTCCCCGTTAAACAGTGCGATGGTGGTACGGATATTGCCAATGTCAATGGCCAAAATCATGTCCTTCTCCCCTTTCCGCCTTTTATTATACACTGATTTATCCATTCTGTCACCTGGCAAAAAACAGAGGTGGGATATTCTTTCATACTGTCCATACAGGCAGCCGTGCATAACGCAATGGGCGGCGCGGTAAAACCGCGCCGCCCTATTCCCAGGCAGAATACTCTGATTATACTTCTAGATACCCCGTCAGGTTCTTCTGGCCGGGATGAGCAGCAGCGTGCCCGCCTCCGCCTCTTCTCCGGGCAGAGTGTTGGCGCAGCGGATATCGTCCACTGTGGAGCCACAGGCTTTTGCGATATCCCACAGCGCCTCCCCCCGCTCCACCCGGCGGATAACCACCGACGGCCTGGGGCCCTTCTCTTTCACCTCGCTGGGCTTCACATCGGTGACACAGGCCGCCTGCTCTTCCCGGGTGATGGTCCAGGAAAACTCCGCTTCGAAACGTACTTCCAGTCCGCCGGTGACAGGAACGGCAGTGGCCTCCCCCACTGTCCGGCATCGGCAGGCACACTCGCAGCCTTCCGGCAAATCCACCCGGCAGGTGACAGGAATTTCCGTCTCCACACCGCAAAGGGCGTCGTCCTCGCTGAGATAGACCGTGCAGGCATTCACCTGTGCCGTGAACTCCATGCCTCCCTCTGCCGGGGCTCCCGCCAAAGAGGACACGGCAGCGGCGCAGTCCAGCACCTGTTTGGCCGGAATGCCCGATTCACAAAGTTTCCTGCCCAGCTCCCGTCTGGCAGACCGCTCTGCCAGGGTACACAATCGGACGGGAGATCGCTCCACGTCGATGGGTGTACCCACGCAATAGGCGTCGCTGATAAGTTCCACATTCCGGCGCTCCCAGACTGCCGCCTGGGCCAACAGCTCCAGAGCGGCCTCCAGCTCCCCTTCACGGGCACGGCAATCCGCATTTTTCAGCGTTACCGTTACCTCGGGCTCCGCCTCGTCGGGCACTTCGCCAATGTCCAGGATCTGGGAGTACGGAAGTTCAAACCTGGCCTGGTAAACACCCTCCCCGGAGCGGTATATTGTCGAGAGCTGCACGTCCCCCTTGAGCACCAGCTTTTTGCCGATGAACTTGGCGTCCGCTGTCCCCAGCTCCGCCCGGCAGGCAAGCAGCTCCTCGATCTCCGGGCGGGAGGCCGGGGGACGGAGCACGTCAGAAAATGCAAAGGTTTTTTCCGTCACGCTTGGTATCACGCAGCATTTTCTCGTCCTAATCAGCTTTTGCACCCCGTCGTCCACACCCCCTGTCAGGTCTGCGGACAGCTCCCGGCACTCCTTTTCATAGGCTGCCGCCCACACCGATACATTTACACGCACCAGAATTTTCCTGGGATTAATGGTGCGGGCATCCGCCGATGGAGCTTGCAGATCGGCCAGCACCGGGCATCCGGCGTGGAATCTGGGATCGTCCCGAATGCACTGAATGGGGATTGCCACCTCCAATGCCCGGGCCAACTCCTCTCCCTCGGGTATGTACAGCACCGTCACCTTTGCCGTTCCATTGAGGCGGAGCGTCCCTTCCCCCAATTCCTTATCCTTGAGAAAAACTTTGGCCGATGCCGACACAATACGGGCAATGTCCGGGCAAGCGTCGGGCACGATGCTCTCCAGCGTCTCCTCCTGGTTGAACATCATCTGCGCCGCGCTGCGGTAGCCTTCCAGCGTGACGCGATGCAGATCCATATTCATGACTTCCTCTCCCTTACACGTATTCTGTGCCTACTATATGAGAAAGCCGACCCGGATATTCTTGTGTCGTAGATTCCCCTCCCTCACTCCATACGGAAAATTTTGCGCATCAGGCCGCACAGCGCTTTTGGAAATTTTACTACCATGACCCGCATGAAACCGCCCCCCCCTCTCTCGCTGCCGATGATAATCCAGCATATGTGAAGGGGGGCTGTCCTGTTCATTCATTTTGTGCGAAAAATTTTGCGTCTGAGCTGTTAAATTGAAAGATTCTTGACCGCCTTCTTCTTCGATTTTATTTTTTGCACAGAAAAAGAGACTCGAATTTGGTAATGTTGTCTAGTCTGGCCCTTCCATTTTACACTCTACTATAGTATACTAACCCACGAAAGGAGGCGGTACACCATGCTTGACAGCAATGCCCTCATGGAGCTGCAAGAACGTAGCGGCGGGAATAGCCGCGAGATGGACGTCTTTTGCTACATGGCCTACTATCCTTACCTGAACGCCTGACAGGGTTTGGTCGATCAGCACAACTGACTGAGGCGCAAAAACCGGGCAGATTCCACCAAAAGTCCGCTTTTAATACAATAGAATAAAGAAATTCGCCCCTCTGAGCCAGCTCAGAGGGGCGAATTTTTATATTTTCCACCTTGCCGGTGATAATTTTACTTACGAGTCTTCGCACCCCAGTTATTGCTCCAGTTTCTTATTTTTTGCCAACTTCCAATCTGGGAACTCCTTGGCCTGTTCATATAAGCGAACATAGCTGTTATGGCGGCTGGGAAAAATTCTCCCCGCCTCCACAGCCGCCCGCACGGCGCATCCCCGCTCCTTCACATGGGCGCACCCCTGAAACCGGCAGACATCCAGATAGGGTGCAAACTCCCGGAACGCGGCAGCCAGCTTTTCTTTTGGAACGGCTTCCATCTGATCTGCATCGAAGGAGGAAAAACCCGGCGTATCCGCCACCAATCCCCCTGCCACGGAAAAAAGCTCCACATGGCGGGTGGTGTGTCTGCCCCGGCCCAGCTTTTCGCTGACCCCGCCCACCTCCAGCCCAAAGCCTGGCTGGATGGCATTCAAAAGGCTGGATTTCCCCACCCCTGAATTTCCTGTAAAGGCAGATACCTTTTCGGTAATTGCAGCGGTCAGCTCATCTAACCCCTCCCCCGTTTCCGCACTCACCTGAAGCGCAGTGAATCCCGCGCTACGGTACAGCCCCATTAGCTCATCCGCCTGCTTCAAATCGCACTTGTTAAAGACAATGAGGGGTTCGCAGCCCTTCCACTCCGCTATGGCAGCCATGCGGTCTATGAGGAACGGGTCAGTGACCGGCACGGCCTCAGAGCACACAATCACCATCTGGTCGATATTGGCTACAGCGGGGCGCTGAAACTGGTTTTTCCGGGGGCAGACTGCGTCCACCATCCCTGTCCCCTCTTCGGTGAGGGTGATATCCACCCAATCTCCTACCAGCGGGGTAATTCTCTGGTGGCGCAGCTTGCCCCGCCCCCGGCAGGGTATATCCCGTCCAGTCCCTGCGTCCACGTAGTAAAATCCGCTCAGGGCTTTGATAATCCGTCCTGTCATTGCCCGAAGTCCAGGGGATAGCTGTTTACCAGCGTCTCATTGATATAAATGGATACATTTTGCAGACCTGAGCCAGACACCTGCCGGCTGACCGTGCTGTTCAAGTTGGCGTCCACATTGTTGTCATAAATTGTCTGTTCCCCCACAATAATAGTCACACGGACGCTGCCGCTGTATGCGTTCAAATCCACTGTAATGGTCTGGGTGCTGGTGGGGACAGCGGCGTCTTGGGTGGGCTCCACTGGCGCGTCGCTCTCTACAGGCGGATCGCTCTCCGAAAGCGCCTCCGATGGTGTGGGCTCCGGTTCCTCCGGGCCCTTACTGACCCACAGGTCGATGGCCGTGCCCTTATCCACCTTATCCCCAGGGTTCACACTCTGCCAGATCACGCGGCCCTCAGCGTATTCGTCGCTGTAGTACGCGTCCACCTTACCCACTTCCAAGCCAAGCTGCTTTATCTGGGCTTTGACATCCTCAATGGGCACGTTGATAAACGGGATCACCGTAGCCTGCTTCTGCTCAGGACCGGTGCTGATGACAATGGTGACCTCATCGCCCCTCTCCACCTTTATACCGTCAATGGGGGTATAGGAGATGACATAGCCTTCCGTAATGGTTTCAGAGGGGGCGTACTCCGTTTTTACCTGTAGTCCCATCTCATTCTGGAGCTTTTGAAGGGCTTGCCGCGCGTCCCAACCATTTACAGGCGGCATGAACATATTGTCCTCTCCGCCGCTGACGCTCACCGTGATAACCTTGTCGCCCTCCCGCACACGGGTGTTTGCCTCGGGACTCTGTTCACAGATCTGATTCTCCGGAAACTCTGTACTATAGATCGTTCCCTTCACCTCCAAGGTGAAATCCCCCAGAATACTCTTGTTCTGCTCCAGCTGCTCCAGGGTATAGCCCAGCAAATTTGGGACGTCGTATTCAGGCGCCTCTGCAAACAGGTCCTTAATAAAGAAATTGATGAGGAAGTAGCCCATTCCCACGATAAAAATCAAAATAACCAGAACTGCTGCCACAGCAGGAAGCGCTCCGCCTTGCCGAGGCGGCTCATCGTCATAATCGTATTCGTCCTCCTCCCGTCGGCGTTCCTTTCTCTCAGGTTGGGATGAGCGCTCCGGCTCCCGGCGTTCCACAGGCACCCGGACAGAGGCGGTAATGACCTTGGCCGGCACTACCATTGTGGGCTCATCGGCCGCCTCCGCCTTCGGAGCGGCTGCCACCTGAAAATCCGGGTTTTTGCGGAACTCCTTCAAATCGTCCAGCATCTCCTCGGCAGACCCATAACGCTGATTCAGTTCCGGGGCCATGGCCTTCATGGTTATAGCCTCCAGGGCGCGGGGTACCTCCGGGTTCAGGTCGCAGGGCGGCACCGGAATGGACTTGATATGCTGGATGGCTACCGCCACCGGGGTATCCCCCTCAAAGGGCAGGCGGCCAGTGAGCATCTCATAGAGCACCACGCCTGCGGAGTAGATGTCGGTACGGCAGTCCACATGACTTCCCTTGGCTTGCTCTGGGGAAATATAGTGCACCGAACCGATGGCCTCCTGTGTCATGGTGTTCTGGGCCGCGCTGGCCAGCTGGGCAATACCGAAGTCTGTAACCTTTACGCTGCCGTCCCGAAGGACCATGATGTTGTGGGGCTTGATATCCCGGTGGATGATGCCCCGGCCATGGGCGTGGCTCAACGCCCGCATGATCTGGGTGATAAAGTGCTGCGCCTCACGCCAATTCAAGGGAGTCCCCCGGCGCTGCATATACTGCTTGAGCGTCAGCCCGTCAATGAGTTCCATGACAATATAGTTCATGCCGTCGGAATTGCTCACATCGTATACGGACACGATATTGGCGTGGGACAGCATGGCCACCGCCTGGGATTCATCATGGAAACGACGGCGAAAATCGGCGTCATTGGCCAGTTCCGGCTTTAAAATCTTGATGGCAACCAGCCGGTTGAGCCGATGGTCACGGGCCTTGTATACCACCGCCATCCCGCCGGTGCCGATGCACTCCAAAATCTCATACCGATTATCGAGCATTTTACCTATGTATTGATCCATGGTAAAAGTTCCTCCTCGTCACAGCTGCGCCAGGACAACGGTCACGTTGTCCGGCGCGCCCCGTTCCAGCACCTGCTTCACCAGCCCCCGGCAGAACTGCTCCGGATCCTCCTCCTGCCTGCTGAGGCACAGAAGCGTATCATCCTCTAACAAATTACTCAGCCCATCGCTGCACAGCAGCAACCGGCTCCCTGGCCCGGGCGACAGCCTGTTCAGGTCATATTCCACGCGGCTGTCCACTCCCAGGGCTCGGGTAATCAAGTTCTTCTGGGGATGGATCCGCGCCTGGGCCGGGGTGATTTCCCCCCGGTCCACCAGTAGCTGCACCAGCGAATGGTCCACCGTTACCTGGCGGATGGTATCGCTCTCCAGTAAGTATCCCCGGCTGTCTCCCACGTGAACCATATAGGCCGCTCCGGGCAGGATAAGGGCGGCCACTAGGGTGGTGCCCATGCCCTCGTAGGCTGGATTTTCCGCACTCAGCCGGAATACCCGTGCGTTAGCCCGGGCGCAGGCGCCTGCCAGCACCTGTTCCCGCCTGGCTGGATCTTCTGGCATACCCTGGTCCAGCCCCTCTTCCACTGCCGCAGTGAATTCCTCCACGGCCACCGAACTGGCCACGCTGCCCGCCTGTGCGCCGCCCATGCCATCGCACACCACCAACAGCACAGCATCCTTATCCAGCCATCGGATGGCATAGCTGTCCTGATTGTCCCTTCGGTGGCAGCCTATATCCGTCACACCACAAACTCTCAAGTTAATCCCTCCTCTGGGATATGGGCCTCTCCCTCCATGATACGCCTGCGCCGCAGCTGACCACAGGAGGCATCAATATCGCCCCCCAGCCTCCGCCGCACTGTAACGGTGATACCGTGGCTTTCCAGCCGCTGCTGAAACTGCCGCACCCGACGGCTGGGCCTCAACGGCGACTCCGCCACCTCATTCAGGGGAATCAGGTTCACATGCCCCGGCTGGCCCCGCAAAATCCGGGCGAGCTGATCCGCCTGGGCATCAGAGTCGTTTACCCCTTCCACCATGGCGTATTCATAGGAGATGCGCCGTCCGGTGGTTTCAAAATACCGACGGCATGTGTCCATGAGCAGCTCCACCCCCACCGCCTGGTTTACCGGCATCAGCCGGGAGCGGGTCTCATCGTCCGGGGCATGGAGGGAGACGCTTAATGTTAATTGTAACCCAAGCTGGGCCAGTTTGTCAATTTTGTTTACCAGCCCACAGGTTGACAGGGAGATATGCCGCATTCCAATATTCATTCCATCCGGGTGATTTACCAGAGCCAAAAACCGCAAAACGTGGTCAAAATTGTCCAACGGCTCGCCAATTCCCATCATTACGATATTGGAGATGGTTTCTCCGCTGTCTTTTTCGGTAAATATTACCTGATCCAAAATTTCCGCAGGGTTTAGGTCACGAACCTTTCCGCCCAAGGTAGAGGCACAGAACACGCACCCCATATTGCACCCCACCTGGCTGGACACGCATACAGTATTCCCATGCTTGTAGCGCATCAAAACCGTTTCCACACAATTTCCGTCGCCTAACCGCCACAAGTATTTGATGGTGCCGTCCAGCTTTGACACCTGCTTGCGTTCCACGCTGGGAACGTCAAGAGCGCACGACCCCTTCAGCCGCTCCCGCAGGGCACGGGGCAGGTTGGTCATCTCATCAAAGGATTCCACACCCTGATGAAGCCAGCGGAACACCTGACCAGCCCGGAAATTGGGCTGGCCCAGTTCCTTGAAATACTCGTCCATCTCTTCCCGGCTCATGGATTTCAAATCTGTCAAAGAGCTCACCCCTTTCTGCGCAGCTTAGCCACAAAAAAGCCGTCCGTTCCATGGATGTGGGGCCAAAAAGTGATCCGGCCCGGTTGTTTCCCCAAATGCGGCAGGGCAAAAGGCTCCAGCTCAAATTCAGGGTAATCCTCCAGAAAAGCGTCCACCATACCGTTGTTTTCCTGGTCCAGAACAGTGCACGTGGAGTACAGCAGCACCCCACCTGGGCGGACATACCGGGCGCAGTTGTCCAGAATAGACCGCTGCACTTTGGGCAGGCCCTTCAACTGCTCGGGATCTTTATAGCGGATGTCCGGCTTCTTTCGGATGATTCCCAGACCGGAACAGGGCACGTCAGCGAACACCAAATCAAAACTGTCAAGCCATTCCTCCCTGGCCTGGGCGGCGTTTTGCAGGGTAGGCGTTATCACGGACAGCCCCAGCCTGTCCCGTCCTGCCTCCAGCAGTTTGATTTTGTGAGGGTGGATGTCGCAGGACACCAGTTCCCCTTGGTTTTCCATCAAAAGGGCGGCGGCAAAAGACTTGCCACCGGGGGCGGCACAGCAATCAAGCGCCCGCTGGCCTGGAGTTATCCCTGCCGCCAGCGCCGCCAGCCGCGAGGCTGCGTCCTGAATGTAGAATTCCCCCCGCCGGAAGGCATCCAAGCGTTCCAGGTCGCCGGTACCGATGAGCAGCAGGCAGCCCTCCAACCAGGGATGTGGCCGTACCTCCACCTCTTCGGCCCAAAGCCTTTCCGCCAGTCTTTCGGGCGTAGTTTTCAATGTGTTCACTTGGGCGGAGGTGAAAGGCTGTTCATTATTCGCAGCCAGCAGCTGCTGCGCCCCGTCCAGGCCCAGCAACGTGGAAAATTCCTCCACCAGCCACTGGGGATGGCTGTATTGAATCGACAAGTATTTTAGCTTGTCATCATCCTGTATATCAAGGTTTTTCCCCTGCCTCAGCAGAGAGCGTAGCACCCCGTTTACCAGCCCCGATGCCCGGGGATTGCGGCTGTGGCGTTTAGCCAGCTTCACCGCCTCATTCACTGCCGCGCTGGGCGGGATCCTGTCCAAAAACAAAAGCTGGTATGCCGCAACCCGGAGCCCGCACAGCACCTTTACTTCCAGCTTTTCCAGTCTCATGGAACACACCTGGGCCAGCCGCCAATCCAGCAACAGTTTATTTTGCAGCACCCCGTAGCACAGACGGGCAGCCAACGCCCCATCCCGGCGGTCCAACCCTTGCTCCCGAATGGTTCGCTTCAAATAGCCATCCGACCAGGCCCCCTGCCTCTCACAGGCAGCCAGCGTCAGTACCGCCGTCTCTCTGGCTGAGCCCATGAAATCACTCCTGTTTTGTCAGTATTGTCCCCAGTGAAACAGGGTGCCCCAGCAAAAAGGCAGGAGAAGACATCGCCTTTTTCCCGTTGGGTTGTAGCTCCAGAATATCCAGCGCCTGTCCATCTCCACAGGCCACCCGCAGCCCTTTTTTGTCCGCCTGTAGGACAGTGCCCGGGGTTTTACCGCCGCTCTCCCCCGCCAGTGCTGTTTGCAAAACCTTGCACCGAATACCATCCAGCACCATCAAAGCGGAAGGCCATGGATAGAGCCCCCGAACATGGTCGTGGAGCTGCCGCGCAGATCTGGTCCAGTCCAAAGGGGACTGTTCTTTCGACAGCATGGGTGCGTAGGAGGCGCGGGCACTGTCCTGAGGAACAGGGCTTACCTTTCCCGCCTCCAGCGCCGCTACCGTCTCCACCAGCAGGCCGGCCCCTATATCCGCCAGCCGGACAAAGAGCTGGGCGGCATTTTCATTTAGTCCAATGGGGGTTTTAGCCTGGGTCAGGATGTCTCCAGTATCCATCCCCTCTGCCATATACATAATCGTAACCCCTGTCTCGTCCTCTCCGTTCAGAATCGCCCAATTAATGGGGGCCGCACCCCGGTATTTAGGCAACAGCGATGAATGAACGTTGACACACCCCAACCGGGGAAGTGCCAGAATGTCCACAGGGAGAATCTTTCCATAGGCCGCCACAGCAATCAGATCCGGGTTCAGCGCCT
This sequence comes from uncultured Oscillospiraceae bacterium, assembly GCA_910588105.1. Classification (GTDB taxonomy): domain Bacteria; phylum Bacillota; class Clostridia; order Oscillospirales; family Oscillospiraceae; genus Enterenecus. The sequence continues at coordinate 16,832 of CAJUQD010000009.1, forward strand.
GGAGTATTCCCAGCGCCTCCCCATCCCGCACCTTGGCAGGCTGGAACACCGGCAGTCCAATCGACAGGGCATATTCCTTTACAGGGGGCTCCTGTAACTTCATTCCACGGTTTTTTGGTTTGTCCGGCTGGGTAAACACACCGCAGATCTCGTGTCCTGCTCCCACCAGCGCCTTTAAAGACGGCACGGCAAACTCTGGCGTGCCCATAAAGACAATTTTCATTGCTCATCTCCCTCCTGTTCCATCGCGTCCAATTCCTCCACCGTATACAGCCGGTCTGTATGTTCAACAAACAGGTGCCCGTCCAAGTGTTCGGTTTCATGGCAGAAACACCGAGCCACCAGCCCCTCGCCGGATGCCTCAAAGAAATTTCCGTCCCGGTCTTGGGCTCGCACGGTGACCAGATTGGGCCGCTGGACCATACCATACCTTCCGGGGACGCTGAGGCAACCCTCCCAACCGTTTTGCTCTCCCTCCTGGCTTACAATCACCGGGTTCACCAGCTCCAACATGTGATCGTCCGCATCCTCCACCACCACCACGCGACGCAATATGCCGATCTGCGGCGCGGCCAGCCCCACGCCGCCGGACTCCGCCAGCGTCTCTTTTAAATCGTCCAGCAGATCGTGAAGCTTGCGGTCAAATTTCTCCACCGGTCGGCAGGTTTTGGTCAGGGCTGGATCACCCTGGGTCAGAATTTCTCTCAGTGCCATAGTGCTTCCTCCTTGTTTAATCCAGCGGGTTCAGGTCTGCAGACAGGGCCACACCCCGGTTTTTCCGATCCGCCTGGGCCTGCCGGAGCAGATGGGCCATGAGCTGGCGAACCATCCTTGTGTTCTGGGTGCTTAAAACCAGCCGGAAACGGTAACGGTCATTCAATTTTGCCACAGGAGCTGGGGCCGGGCCCAGCAGACGGCATTGAATCTTGTTATAGGGCGCTTGCCGAAGTGCGCTGCCCAGTGCTTCCCGCAAGCGCACCAACGCCTGGAGTACTGCGGTCTCCTCCAGCCCGGAAGCGGACAGCATAAACAGGTCGCAAAAGGGCGGCAGCCCTCTGGTCTCCCGCAGTCTGACCTCCTGCCGGTAAAAGCTGCCATAATCCTGGCTGGCGGCAAAGCGGATCACGTCGTTGTCCGGGGTAAAGGTCTGAACCACCGCACGGCCCGCCTTCTCTCCTCGGCCCGCCCTTCCCACCACCTGGGTGAGTAGGGAAAAAGCCCGTTCTGGGGCTCGGATATCGCCGGTATACAGCAGTTGATCTGCCGATACCGCCCCCACCAGGGTGACGTTTTCAAAATCCAGCCCCTTCGCCACCATTTGGGTGCCCAACAGAATTGGAACACGCTCTCTTCGGAATTTATCCAGAATACGCTCATGGCTGTGGACAGCAGACACAGTATCTGCGTCCATGCGCAGCACTGCTGTCCCTGGAAAGAGGCTATGCAGTTCCTCCTCAACCTTCTGCGTGCCTGCGCCGATGAAGTTCAGCAGTCCCCCACAGCTGGGGCACCGATCCGATAAAGGCTGGGACCAGCCGCAGTAGTGGCACATCAACCGCCGGTTGGCTGAATGGTAGGTCAAGTGGACGGAACACCGGGGGCAAACGGGGGTCTGGCCGCATTCGCCGCAGGTGACCATACGGCTGGCCCCCCGGCGATTAAGAAATAAAATAGCCTGTTCCCCCCGCTCAATGGTTTCCTCCAACATGGCAACTAAAGGGGCGCTGATAGTGCCGCCATTTCCCCTGCGCAGCTCCTCCTTCATGTCAACTACCGTAACTTGTGGTAAAGCCTGTTGATTGTACCGCCGGCACAGGGTAAACAGGTGGTATTCCCCCTGTTTTGCCCGGTACATAGACTCCACTGTGGGCGTGGCGGACCCCAGCAGCAGCAGTGCGCCCGCCTTATAGCAACGGTAACGGGCCACTTCCCTGGCATGGTAGCGTGGATTCTGCTCCGACTTATAGGAGGGTTCCTGCTCTTCGTCCAGGATTATGACACCCAGACTGGGCAGCGGGGCAAATACAGCGGAGCGGGTGCCCACCACCACACGGGCCTCCCCCGCCCGTGCCCGTTTCCACTCATCGCACCGCTCCCCGGCAGACAGGGAGCTGTGGAGGATAGCCACCCTGTGTCCAAAATGTGAGGCAAATATGCGCATAAGCTGGGGGGTGAGGGCAATCTCCGGAACCATGACCAGCGCCGTTTTTCCCCGCTCCATCAAGGTGTGAATCAGCCTGAGATACACCTGGGTCTTTCCGCTGCCGGTAACGCCATATAGCAGCGCCGCAGCGCTTCCCCCCTCTGTCAAAGCCAGCAGTCCCTCATAGGCTTTGGCCTGCTCTCTGCTGAGCTCCATCGGAGCGGCTTCCTCATACGCAGGCAGCTGCGGGCGGCGGTAGACCTCCCGCCTGGACAGGGTGAGTACCCCCATTTTTTCCAAAGAATGCAGCGTAGCCATAGACGCGCCGGTGAAATAGCACAGCTCTTTGGCAGAGGTCTCCCCCACTGCACAGATCGCCTCCCCCACTGCGTATTGTAGCGGCGCACGCCGCCGCTTGGGGGCAAGCAGAGCCATGACGCTGCTTGGATCCATGGCCAAGGCGGCGATCTGCTCCATTTTGTCGTTGATTCCCCGTGCCGCGCTGGCCTCTCGGACAATAACCCCGCTCTTCTCCAGCATCCGAATGGCCGTGCCCGGATCAGACACACCAAAAGCGGTGCGGATCTTCCCCTCTTCCGCCCAGCCGCCGTTGGCGAAGAGAAGCTCCACCAGTTTCTGCGCCCATTTACACTCCCCCGCCGCATCATAGGCCGCCTCCCGGCCAATGCCGGGAGCAATGCGCCAGCATGCTTTCAGTGAAAACCACAACCCCGCCGGAATCATAGCGCGCACGGCATCATACACAGTACAAAAATACTGCTCCCGCATCCACAGCGCCAATCGGATGGCGTCTTCATCTAATAGCGGCTCTTCATCCAGTAAGGCCAAAATGGATTTCAGTTTTTCACCATCTTCTCGGCTCCCCACAGCCAGCACAATACCGTCGCTCACCCGGTTGCCCCGGCCAAAGGGTACTGCCACCCGCATTCCGGGCTGGACCGTCCCCTCCAGTGGACTGGGTATCAGGTAGTCATAAGGGCGATCAATGGCATAGGTAGAAGCGGATACGGCAATTTTCGCGATGCGGGCCACCAAACCACCTCTTCCCCTACAAACCGGCCTTATTGCCCGTTTTCAACGTCCAAAGGGCAAGCAGTGTACCCGCTTGCCCTTTTTGGGTCCTTTACGCTTGCCTTATGCAGGCTGTGCCGGATCCTCCCCGGCACAGTCTGCCTCCGCTTCTGCCGTCTCCACCGTGAGTGTGCCGGCAGCAACTTCACGGATAGCCAGGGACACCGCCTTCTCTTCCAGGGGTTCGCCGGATACCTCTGCTTCGCTGGACAGCTTCCGGGCCCGGCTGGCCACCAGGTTCACAAGCATATAGCGGCTGGGCACCTGGCCCAACAGTTCTTTGATTGGGGGATAAAGCAGCATAGATACCATTCCTTTCAATTTACAATCAGTCCGCCGGAAGGCCAATAATACCCTGGGCGAGGCCGATCCGTTTCTGCGTCCGGCACTGCTCCGCCTGAAGTATAGATTGGATTTCCTGGGCGGCATTCATCACCGTGTCGTTCACCACCAGATAGTCGTAGTGAACGCACTCCCGGCACTCCTGCCGGGCTTTTTCCAGCCTGCGCTGGATGACTGCCTCCTCATCGGTATTGCGCCGGTGGAGCCGGCGGGACAGTTCCTCAATGGAGGGCGGGATCAGAAAGATAAGCACCGCCTCGGGACAGCGATCCCTAACCTTGGCTGCACCCTGGACTTCAATGTCCAACAGCACATCCACTCCCCGGTTCAGCTGTTCCCGGATGACCTTCAACGATGTGCCATAATAATTGCCCACATATTCGGCATACTCCAGCAACTCTCCTGCGGCAATCATCCGCTCGAATTCCTCACGGGAAACAAAGCTGTAGTTCACCCCGTCCTCCTCCCCGGTGCGGGGCTGGCGGGTGGTAAAAGATACAGAAAAGTGGATATCCCGGCGGCAGCTCAACAGCTCCGAGATTACTGTACTCTTCCCAACTCCGGAGGGCCCGGACAGCACAATGAGTTCCCCCCGCGCTTTCTTCTGTGATACGCTCATGGCGTCTCCCCCTCTATCTCTGCGGCCTCCCGGAACCGAGCGGCCACCTGCTCCGTAGGCAACGACGACCAGATCAAGTGTCCGCTGTCCGTCACCAGCACGGACTGCGTCTTGCGGCCGAAACTGGCGTCAATGAGAACACCGCGCTCCCTGGCCTCCTGACCAAGCCGCTTCACCGGCGCTGAGTCCGGGCTGACGATGGCCACAACCCGCTGGGCTGACACCATGTTTCCAAATCCGATGTTGACAAGTTTCATATCCGTCACTCCAGGTTCTGGACCTGTTCGCGGATTTTCTCAATCTCCGCCTTCATGTCCACTACCCGCCGGGTAATCTCCACATCACTGCATTTTGAGCCAATGGTATTGGCCTCCCGGTTGAACTCTTGGATAAGGAAGTCCAGCTTACGCCCCACTGCGCCCCCAGCCTCCAGCAGCTCCCGCAGCTGGCCCAGATGGCTGTGGAGCCGGACGGTCTCTTCGTCCACCGCCACTTTGTCGGCAAAGATGGCCGCCTCAGTGACAAGACGGGCCGCATCAATTTGGGTGTTCTGGAGCACCTCCCGCATTTTGGCCTCCAGCCGGGCCCGGTAGTCGTTCACCGTCTGGGGAGAACGCGCCTCCACCTCACCCAGCAGTCTTTCGATGGCGTCTGCCCGGCCCAAAATATCCTCGGCCAAACGCCCGCCCTCCGTAGCGCGCATGGTATTGAAATCATCAATAGCCAGATCCAGCACAGCCAGTAGGCGGTCTCTCATCTCGTCCAGGTTCTCCGCCCGCTTTTCCACTGTGAGCACATCGGGGAATCGGGCCAGGTCGGTGGGGTAATACTCCCGCCGAACCTTTCCCCCGCCCAGATCGCAGAGCTTGTACAGCGCATCGATATAGCCCTTGGCCAACTCCTCGTTTACACTGACCACCATATCGTCCCCATGGCTGCGGACAATGGTGACAAACACGTCCACCTTGCCCCGGGCAACCCCCCTCTGCACCCGGGCCTTCATGACGTCCTCCGCAAAAATGTAAGCCCTTGGCATTTTCACCGTGCAGTCCAGATAGCGGTTGTTCACCGCACGCAGCTCTACCGTGAGCTGGACGCCATCGTCAAAGGATTGTTCTCCCCGGCCATAGCCGGTCATGCTTTTTACCAAATCAACCCCAGCCTTTCAATGAGCCGTCCGCTGTACGCGGTTAAGATAGACCGCGATCAGCTTGCTAAATCCATAATCATATGCCGCAAACATCATGTTGGCTGCCAAATAGAGCGCCCAGAGGGAATTTCCCAGCGCCTCTGGCAGCGTGGCCAGCATCGCGCCCATCATGGTGAGGTAAAGCACTGTGAACACCGCGTTAAAAAATCCCAGCTTTATGATATACTCCAAAAGCCTCTTCCGGGGTTTCTCCGCCACCGACTTTACCATGGGATATGCCCCGAACAGTGCAGTGAAAAGCAGCGCGCAGAATTTATCCGGCACCAAAAGCAGCACCAAAATTGACGCGCCTGCCCAGCAAAAAACTCCCGCCTTCAGTCCCACTGAAATCACTGCTGCTGCGGGCAGCAATCCGCCCAACGCCACAATTCCCCAGCGGCCCGTGGGTGCCAGGCAGGCCAAATATACCAAGATTACCGCCATGGCCCCCAGTATCGCCGGATAGGCCACCTTTATCGCCGTGCTTTTCCGTCTCATATCAGCGGCAGCCCCCGCACAGGCAATTCATGCACATCAGCGTGGTGCAGCAATCCAGCCCATCGCACTGGGCGCCTGCCATATCCGGCCGGTAGCCGTACCCCCCTTGCTGCATCATGTTGAAGGCCTGCCGGTATTCCATATTGCCCGGTTCCATCTGGACGGCAATCTGATAGTTTTGTCTGGCTTCGTCCAGCCAGCCCCGGCGGTAGGCAATAGAACCCATAAGAAAATACCACTCCCCATTTCGGGATGCCCCCTGCAAAAGCCGTTCCGCCCCCTCCAGATCCCCCTGGCTGACAGCCTGACGGGCTTGGGCAAATACACCGCTCCCTGCGTTCTTCCTCTGCTGTTGGTAGGAAGGGCCATATCTGTACCCGCCTTGGCTTTGGGCGGCGCCTCCTCCGGCATACCCGGAACCGCCGCCAGAACGGGAACGGGTGATGGCATCATACGCCTCATTGATCTCCTTCATTTTCTCCTCAGCCAGGTCGGCAAGGGGATTGTTTTGGTAGTTATCGGGATGGTACTTCCGGGCCAGTTCCCGGTACGCCTTTTTTACCTCATTGTCATCGGCATCGGGACCCACGCCCAGCACCTCGTAGGGATCTCTCATTTACTCTTCTCCTTATTATCTCTCATTTCTTTCCAACGGCCATCCAAAACGGCGCTTTGAACCGCAGGAAGGCCTATATAGAGAATATTCTCCACAATGGGCGTCCATCTGTCCAGCTCCAACAGCTCCGCCGCAGAGCCTGCCAAACGCAGCGAGTGCGTTGCGGTGGTCTCCAGATAATCCCGGTTGTCCCGGGCGTTCCCCTCAAATCGGGCATCCAGCGCATTATAGCGCCCTTTCCGCCTGTCATCATCCAAATCGTCCCAGGCATCCATCAGGTAAACCCACCGGCCCAGATGATAGAGCAGCTGGGCCAGCGTCCGCCTCTTTCCCTCTCCAGGGACTGCCTGGGCTGCGCATGCCAAAATCTGAGCGAAAGCGTCTGCGGCCCGATCCAGTTGGGGGGATTTTGACTCCTCAAACTCCCGCAGGCGGGTCAGCCCCTCCCGGGTTTGGATGTCAAATCCAGGCTGGGCATCCGCCGCCCGGCGGTAAGCCCGATGGAACAGCCGCCGCATAAAACGGAAGGGAAGCCCGGCAAAAAAACTATGGTCGTCCACATCATCGCTCAGCTTGTGCCAAGTTAGGATCATACTTTGGTCGGCGGCGGCGTCCAGCCGGCTGCACGTCAGGCAGGGCCTGGGCCTGCGACACGGGTGAATCGGGCAGCGCAGGCAACACAGCCTGTCCTCCCCCTCCCCCGCCGCCAGAACAATGGCTAAAAATGTGAAGTCATATTGCAGTGTCATCCTGGCCAACCAGCCATGACGCCTCCCCAGCGCATGGCACAGCCCACAGTAAGCACTCTGGTATACGTCCTTTTGCTCCTGATCCAGCCGGTTCAGGGCAGGACGGACATAGCCAAACATCAGCCGTCCCGGGCCAGGGATACCACGATGGAGTAGGTCCTGGGGGTTACCACGCCCACATCGCTCGAGGTCGCCGCGCTGTACAGGTAAATTGTGACGGGCACCGTGTATTTTCCCGCAGCCTGATTGATGTCTTTCAAATCGGCCACTACCCGGATGCTCTCTTCGGTGAGCTCGTCCAGCAGCGCCTCCGGCCCCCGCACCCGCACCGGCAGAACCTGGGTAATGATGGTTGGCGTCCAGCCCTCGGGGGCGTTGATAGTGCTGATGCGGCTGGTCACCTGGAATGTTCGGGTTTCCACCCTTTTGTTCACGCTGAGCAAAGCAGTCACCTCGGTGATGCCGCTCAGGTTCTCCAATTCATCGGCCAACGGAATGGAGAAGGTCACCTCTCCCCCACTCTGGGCCAGATTGTCGTCCAGCTCCGCCAAGTCTATGGTGCCTAGAACCAATTCCCCCTCCCCTGTCAGTGCATCCACAGCCTCCCTGCTGCCTGCCACAGTGATGGTGCTGTCACTGAGCCTGAGCCTTACATCTTTTTCACTCAGGCCTCCTCCCGGGACTATATTCACCTTTAAGGGAACCTCCGCCGTGGCCCGTATGGGAAAAACAGTGTAAATGGCGTCCACATCGCAGCTTATCCCCAGCTCCAGCGGGTCGCCGCTGGCCCCGATAAGTTGGAAAGGGAACGCATTGCTCACCGTCTCCGTCAGGTTGTCTCCGGTGACAATAACCTTGGCGTGGGATACCTGGTTAACCAAGTCCGCCCGGCCGCTGATAAGGAGTTCCATCGGGTCAAATCGAAAATCATCGTTATCCCCAGCCAAATAGCCCTCGGCTACCGTACCCTGGAACTCACCCTCTATCCTCACTTTCCGGCTCAGCGCCCGGGCCACTTCCACGCTCACCGCGCTGCCGCCCAACCCGCCCGGTCCGCTGTAGATAATCTCCACGTCCGTCTCTTTGACCCCGTTAGGCAGAATCACACGGTAGTTCACCACATGGGTATCATCCGTGCTGATGTTGGCCACATTCGCCACCAGCCTGGGCTGCTCCCTTTTCAGCACTGCCAAAACCATAGGGGACGCCTGGACGGTGATGGTGGCCTTCACATCCCGGTTGACAATCATCAGCCCCCGCTCCTCCAAAATTTCCTCCCCGGTAAACTCCACAGGGAGGTTGGCAAAGCGTTCGCTGTCCTTGGTGCTATCCTTGGAGGTCACAAACAGCCAAGCCGCGAAGGCCAGCAAAACGGAGAGCACCACATACAAGGCCTTGCTGTCAAGAATCTTCTTTCCCATTGGAATTATCTCCCTTGATGCCCTTGAATACACTGGTAATCCGGGCGGCGGCGGTGACGGGCTTATTCTCTTCGCCCGTCCCCGGCATCAGTTCCAGACGGAGCAGCCGCTCCAGGGTCTCCGGCGACAGGTGGCGCTTGAGCATCCCATTGACGGCCACCGAAATGGAACCTGTTTCCTCAGATACAATGGCTACCACCGCGTCGGAATTTTCGCTGATGCCGATACCAGCCCGGTGACGCATGCCCAGATCCCGGCTCAAATTCACATTGCCCGACAAGGGTAGCATGCACCCTGCCCCTATGATGCGCCCGCTTCGGACGATCACCGCCCCATCGTGAAGGGGCGCTTTATTCCAGAACAGATTCTTCAAAAGCTCAGCCGACACCTGGCAGTCCAGGCCGGTGCCGGTCTTGAGCACGTCGTCCAACAGGGTGCGGCGCTCAAATACCATCAGCGCCCCCACCCTGTCCCTGGACAGGGACGCATAGGCGTCCACGGTCTCCTTGATGGCGGTTTCCAAGTCGTTGCTATAACTCTCCGCCACAAACAGCTCCTTGATCTTGCCGCTGCCCATCTGCTCCAAAAACCGGCGCAGCTCTGGCTGAAACAGGATAATAAGGGCGATGACACCCAGCTCCACCGCGTTGTTCAGCACCGTGCGGACAACCCTCAGATGGAGCTGGGGCAGATTGGCCAGCGCCATGGCCACCACAATGAATAAAATGGCCTTGACCACCTGCCCGGACCGGCTGCGGCGCACAAAGCGGAACAGATGGTAAATGCCGAAGGCTATGATGGCCATATCCAGAAGGTCGGTGAGGCCGATGAGCCTGAGGTATTCCGGCACCAGCTCAAGCGTCTGCAAAATGGTTTCCACGCCCACCCACTCCTTTCCTCCCCGAAACTGTCGCGGCGGCGGATTGCCGTACTGCGGCATTTTGAATATTATAGCTTATTTGTCTGGCGTTGGCAAGTAATTCAAGGAGAATTCAGAGAAAATTCACGTCCCGTACATAGACAATATAAGGGGGCGCGGTATATTCCACGCCCCCTCGCCCTATTTTTTTGCCGCGCGTACCAGCTCCCGGACGGTCTCCGCCGCCCGTTCCGCCTGATCCCGGCGGTTAAAGGCGGAAAAGCTGAAACGGACGGTGCCGGTATCCAGCGTACCCGCCATACGGTGGGCCAACGGGGCGCAGTGCAGACCCGCACGCACGGCGATCCCCCGCTTTGCCATCGCCGCCCCCGCCTCTTCACAGTCCAGCCCATCCACAACGATGGAATACAGCCCGCTCTGGCTGCCATTGTTCCCCCGGAACACAGTAATGCCGGGACACCGTTCCAACATGTCCATCATCCGCCCGGCCAGCATCTGCTCATGACGGTGGATACGGCCTGCGCCCGTCCGGGCGACAAATTTCATTCCTTCCAGCAGGCCCGCCGCACCGCAAACATTGTGGGTGCCCGCCTCCAATCGATCCGGGAGAAAATCGGGCATCTCCTGCTGCGCGGAAAGGCTGCCCGTCCCGCCGAACAGCACAGGCCGGGTCTGGCTACCGCACAGCAGCAACCCGGTGCCCTGGGGCCCATACAGCCCTTTGTGCCCCGGCATGGCGACAAACGCCGCCCCCCAGCCCTCCATATCCACGTTGAGCACTCCGGCCGATTGGGATGCGTCTACAATGAGGGGCACGCCCCGCTCCCGGCACAGCCTGGCAATGCGCTCTACCGGCTGGACAAAGCCAAACACGTTGGACACGTGGTTGCAGATGACAGCGTCCACACCAGGGGTAACCTCCCGCTCAAAGGCCGCATATACCCCTTCTGAATCGAACAGCGGCCCGCCGGCCACCTTAACCTTCACTTCCGGGATGGCGTGGACTGGCCGGGTAACGGCGTTGTGCTCATAGCCGGAGATCACCACGGTCCCCCCTGGCCCCACCAGGGAGCGGATGGCAATATTCAGCCCATGGGTGGCATTTGAGGTCAGCACAACCCGCTCCGGGTCATCCACATGGAACAGCCGCGCCGCCTGCTCCCGCATTTGGTACATTAGCTTCGCCGCTCCCATTCCCGGCGCGTGCCCGCCTCTGCCGGGGCTGGCCAGATGGGTCATGGCCCATGCGCAGGCCCGGGGGACTGTCCCAGGTTTTTCCAGCGTGGTGGCGGCACTGTCCAGATAAATCATGATTTCACCTCGCTGTACTCCCCCTCCGCCGTCTGAAGGAACACCTGCTTGGGGGACATGCCCTCCCGGCGCAGCACTGTCAGCGCGTCGGCGAGCCGTCTCTCCGGGATGCGCACACAATAGCCGCAGCCCTCCTTGGAAATAAGCTTGGGCGAGCGCTGGACCCATCCTGGAATACCCACCCGCTCCAGCACTTGGGCGGTGCGCTGGGCATAGGTGAGCGAGCGGCAGATAATGAGGTAATAGACCATTGGCCCACCATTCCTTTTCCCTGTTTCTTGAGGGGCGTGAAAGCGCTCCTCTCAAAGGCATCTTATGCCCTGAGAGGAGCGCCGGTGACATCATTTACTTTTCCTCAATCAGCGCCACCGCATGGGCGGCGATTCCCTCGCCCGCCCCGGTGAAGCCAAGGCCCTCCTCGGTGGTAGCCTTGACACTCACCCGGCCCGGATCAATTCCCATGGCGGCGGCCAGCCGCTCCCGCATCAGGGGAACGTGGGCGGCCAGCTTGGGCCGTTGGGCCAATACCGTGGCGTCCACATTGCCAATCCCATACCCGTTTTCATCCAATAGTCCCGCAACCCGGCGCAGCAGCGCCAGGCTGTCCGCCCCCTCGTAAGCGGGGTCATTGTCCGGGAACTGCCCTCCAATATCCCCCAGCGCCGCCGCCCCCAGCAAGGCATCCATGACGGCATGCGCTAGCACATCGGCATCAGAGTGGCCCAACAGGCCCTTTTCAAAGGGAAGCTCCACCCCGCCCAGAACAAGTCTGCATCCCTCCACCAGACGGTGTACGTCATACCCGTGGCCAATTCTCACAGCGCAGGCGCCTCCTCCAGCAAAACCTCGCCGATGAGCAGGTCGGCAGGGGTTGTGAGCTTGATGTTTCGCTCATCCCCGGCAGTAAGCGCCACCTTCATCCCAAGCCGTTCTACGGCAGCACAATCGTCGGTGAGCTCGACCCCGTCGTCCAGCGCCTTTTGCAGCGCTGCCCGGATCAGGTCGCCGTCAAATACCTGGGGTGTCTGTACGGCATACAGTGACGGGCGGTCCAAGGTACGTTCCACCAAGCCGTCCCGGGCCTCTTTGATGGTGTCCTTCACCGAAACGGCGGGGGCCGCAGCGCCTCCCACCGCCGCCTGGGCAATAGCATCCCCAATCACCTGGGGAGTGACAAAAGGCCTTGCCCCATCATGGATGGCAATGAGAGGGGCTTTGTGTCCGCATTCCAAAGTACCCAGTCGGGCGGACTGTGTGCGGGTCTCCCCGCCCCGAATCACTTTGGCCACCTTGGTCAAACCGAAATCCTGGCACAGCCGCGCCACATCCGGCACCAAATCCTCCCGGGTAACAACCACGATCTCTTTTACTTCGGAAACCTGCTGAAAACTCTGGAGGCAACGCACAATCACGGGCAGCCCGCCCACCTCCGCCAAAACCTTGTCAAACCCCATCCGGGTGGATGCCCCGGCAGCCACCACCACCACCGAGCAGCTAGGCCCGGCCTCTTTTTTCCGTCTGCGAAACAGTCCCATATCGTCTTTACAAACTCCATTCCACTGCGCCCGCCTCCGGCGGGCATCCGTTATTCCGTTGCTCGTCCTCCCCCACGCGATCCGCTCCACCCGGCCCGCGTGGGGCCACTCTTATCTTTTCCACAGCGCAAAAAGGAGCCTTTCGGCCCCTCTTGCTAATGACTCAGCAGGCTGTTGATACTGCTCTCTACCGTTTCATAGGGCAAGCTCTGGGCCAGTACCAGCTCAGAGATGAGAATCTGCTTGGCCGTGTGAAGCATTTTTCGTTCCCCGTTTGATAACCCCCGCTGGCTGTCCCGCCGCAGCAGCCCCTTCACTACCCGGGCTACTTCCAGCAGGTCTCCGCTCTTCAGTCGCACCATATTTTCCCGGTACCGGCGGTTCCAGTTCTGGGTCATATCTACCTCAATGTCTTCCATCTCAGACATGAGTTCTTCCGCCCTGGTGTCGGACACCACAGGGCGCATCCCGATCTCGCCCGTATTATCCGTAGGCACCATCACCACCATATTGCCCACAGACAGCTTGAGCAGGTAAAACTCCTGAACATGCCCGGAAACTTTGCGCTGAACAATGGAGTCTATAACCCCCGCCCCGTGCATAGGGTGGACTACCTTATCTCCGACCTGATACAATGTCTCACCTCCAAAAATATGCATAACTTTCCAAAGTTATTATACCCTTTTCTCCCTGCCTATGCAACCTTTTTTCTCAAAAATTTTCAAATTTTACGAAAAATTGCCGGAACAGCGGGGGTTCCTGGGCAGATCAGTCAAAAAACGGCATCATCTTTCAAAGCCTTGTCCTTATAACCAGGCGGATCATGATTCCAAAAAGGCAAAAATGGAAGGCACCCAATTGGGTGCCTTCCATTTGGTACGGCTGGAGGGACTCGAACCCCCGACCTTTTGGTTCGTAGCCAAACACTCTATCCAGCTGAGCTACAGCCGCATCTGTTTTTCACAGCTTAGTCATAATAACACATTGCTCCGGGAAATGCAAGCTGTTTTTTCAATTTTTTCGAATTTTTTTCTGGATGCCAAAAACGGGGCCGATTACAGCAAAATCGGCCCCGTTTCCCTTATTTCTGTGTCCACGTTACAAACCGATGAAGCATGGCGGCCACTTCGGCCCGGGTGGCGTCCCCGTCAGGAACCAGTAACCCATCCCTGCCGTTGATGATTTTAACCCCCACGGCCCAGGAAATGGCGCTGCGTCCCCAAGAGGCCACGGTCCCTGCGTCTGAGAATTCGGACAGCTGGGCGGACACGCTCACATCGTAACCCATTTTCACCGCATAGTTATAAAGAATCACCGCAATTTGCTGCCGGGTTATGTTGGAGAACGGGTCGAACAACCCGTTCCCTATGCCGGAAACCACTCCGGTGCGGCCCGCCCAAACAGTGCCTGCCGTATACCACTGCCCATCCGGGATATCCAGGAATACGGCGGAATACTCGTCGGCAGGCTTCCCCGCCAGCCGGTGGAGCACCGTGGTCATCATACACCGTTGCATCTTGTCCTCCGGCGCAAACTGCGTGGGGCTGCTGCCGTTGAACAATTCATAACGGTACACGTAGGCGACATCCTCATAAAACCATGCGCTCTGGGGCACATCCGCGAAGGGCAGCTGACCCGGAAGCGGTTCCCCCGCCCTGACCGTCCATTCGCCTTCCGCCATCCACCGGGCTTCGACGGACGATACCGTCAGCGTCACATCCGTCCCAGCCAGATAACGGTGGCCTACCGTCAGCATACCGCCAGCGGGGATCTCCTCCCCAACGGTGGCGTCCACCAATATACCGCTGCGTACCGCCGCGCTGCCCTGGATCCAGATCAGTCCGCAACCGATGCTTCCGGCCGCCATATCCCCGTTCGTTCCAGTCTGCGAAACAAAGGAACCGACCGCCACGCCGCTGCCCTGTCCAGCCTGTCCCGCTGCCGCGCTATAGATTGCGGAGGTATCGCGATCCACCTCCTGTTTGACCATGGCCTTCAAATCGTTCCAAAACGCTCCAGTAAGGTGGCTCAGGGATACCAGTGCCTGATCCTGGCTGGTGGCTCCCGCCAGCGTCACCGTTCCCGCCAAAATGGCCAGCCCCAGCACCCCGGCCAGAATTCTCTTTTTCATGGCGCCTCCTCAGAAATCATGTAGCTTAAGGTGAGCAGGCTGTCCGCAAAATGCACGTCCTCTACCCATGCGTTAGGCATATCCTTTTGGGGCAGCTCCACGTTGGTGAAGTTCCAGATTCCCGACACACCGCAGGCCGCCACTCGCCGGGCCATAGCCTCCGCTACCCCTGCCGGGACGGTGAGCACGCATACGCTCACCTGATGTTCCCTCAAATAGTCCTCCAGCCCATCCACATGGTATACCGGAGTCCCGCTCAGCCGCTTCCCCACCAACTCCGGGTCCACGTCAAAGGCCGCTTCCAGACAGAAACCATTGTCTGCAAAGGGAAAATTCTCCATCAGCGCCCGCCCCAGGTTGCCCGCCCCCAGGATGGCCACCGTATGGTTTCGGTTCATGCCCAGAATATCCGCCACCTCGCAGCGCAGTCGCTCTACGTTATAGCCGTATCCCTGCTGGCCGAAGCCGCCGAAGCAGGACAGATCCTGGCGAATCTGGGAAGCGGTCAGACCCATGGATTTTGCCAGGGAGCTGGAGGAAATCCGCACCGTCCCACAGCGGTATAAGTCATCCAGATGCCGGTAATACCGCGGCAACCGCCGGATCACCGCGGAAGATATCTTATCCTTTTTCATTTATAACCCGTTCCTCGCTCAAAGTTTTTTTTATTCTACCGCAAATCCCTCTGCTTGTCAAACTGCTTGGCGCCCGATTCACAACTTTTCAGCCGCCGCATATCATAGATTACATTCTGAATAAGGAGGAGTAGTCCATGCCCCAAACCGGTTCCCTTGTTGTGCGCGTCTTTACATCACAGGCTCAGCTGCCTGTATCCGGCGCCACCGTCATCATCTCCAGCCCCAGTGAGGACGGCCGACGCAAGGTGTTTTCCATCCAAACCACCGACGAGAGCGGCGGCACCCAGCCATTTCAACTGGAGGCCCCCGACAAGATCCTGAGCGAAGCTCCCGGACAGGCCGCGCCCTTCTCCGACTACTCCCTGGTGGTGGAACACCCTGAGTACTACCTGGCTACCTTCGAGAAGCTCCAAGTGTTTCCCGGAGTGGAGACGGTACAGAACGTCCCCCTGGTTCCCCTGCCCCAGCCCGCCGGAGACGATATCACCGCAGCCCCGGTTGTTGTCACGCCTCAGCCGCTGTGACATGCCGCGCACACAAAGTAAGGAGGTTCCTATGCCTATCTCAGTCACACCCTACATACCTCAGGCCATCACCGTTCACACAGGCCCAGCCAGCCAATGGGCGGAAAATGTGACGGTGTCTTTCCCCGACTACATCAAAAACGTGGCCTCCAGTGAGATATACCCCACCTGGCCAGAGGCCGCCCTCCGTGCCAACATCCTGGCCCAAACTTCCTTTGCCCTTAACCGGGTATACACGGAATACTACCCCAGCCGGGGCTATGACTTCGATATTACCGGCTCCACCATGAACGACCAAAAGTTTATCAAGGGCCGCAGCACCTTTGAAAATGTAGACAATCTGGTGGATGAATTGTTCACCACCTACATTCGCCGGAAGGGCTTTGTGGAGCCTTTGGCCGCTAAGTTCTGCAATGGAACCACCGTCACCTGCGACGGCCTTTCCCAGTGGGGCAGCGAGGCGCTGGCCCGGCAGGGCATGGGGACTATGGACATCCTGCGCCATTACTACGGCGATAACATTGAGCTGGTGTCCAACGCTCCCATCCGAAATATTGAGTACTCCTACCCCGGTTACCCCCTTCAAAAGGGCTCCTCCGGCAGCTATGTCACCGTACTCCAGGCAATGCTGAACCGCATCTCCCGCAACTACCCCGCCATCCCCCGGATCAACCCGGCGGACGGTATCTTCGGCAGCCGGACCGAGGAGTCGGTCAAGGCATTCCAGCGCATCTTCAACCTTACTCCCGACGGCATCGTGGGCCAGGGCACCTGGTATAAGCTGGTGTCCCTTCACGGGGCAGTACGGAAGCTGTCGGAGCTGGTCAGTGAGGGCCAGCCCTTTACCCAGATCCAGGGCCCCGCCCCAGGCGTCACCCTTCAGGAGGGGAGCACCGGCGTGGCCGTATCCGCTTTGCAGTATTTCATCTCCATCATCGGCCAGTTCTCCCCCGCCGTACCCGTGCTGGCCATTGACGGCATCTTCGGGCCCCAGACCACCCAGGCCGTCAATGCCGTCCAAAGCCGGCTGGGACTACCTGTCACCGGCGTGGTGGATCAGGCCACCTGGCAGGGCATCTATGACGAATACCTTGGCATTGCCCGCACCGCCCTGGCTGGGGCCGGACTGCCCACCACTCCGCAGCAGATTGAACAGAAGGTTATGTCGGGTCAGTTCCCGGGTTACGACCTCAGCTATGGAAGCGCGGACACCTGAAAGGAAGGAAAACTGCTATGAATACCAACGCTTTTGGAACTATTACCCCGCCCAAACCCATTGACGCCGGGCAAAGCAGCCAACCCATCCGCTCCCTCCAGTACATGCTCAATCAGCTGGCCATTCACAACGACGTGCTCACCCGGCTGGCGGTGGACGGCATTTTTGGTGAGCGCACCTTGGAGGCCGTCATGGTGTTTCAGCGGGAGAATAACCTCCCCGTAACCGGCGTGGTAGATCTGACCACCTGGAACGCCATCAGGGACGCCTACGTCCATGTGGAGCTGATGTACGGTTTCCCCCCTGCCCTCAATGTGTTGCCCTGCGGCACCTACACTGCCGTAGAGGGCCAGGAGTGTGAGGTACTGCGCATCGTCCAGGCCATGTTCGGCTCCCTCAACAAGGTGATGAGCAACTTTAGCCCCTGTCAGATGAACTGCTGTAACGATGGTGAGACATTCAAAAACCTCCAGGAGGTACAGCGGCTGGCCGGCCTGCCGGTCACGGGCACCCTGGACCGTTCTACCTGGGCCTATATGGTCCAGCTTTACCAAGCCTTGGTCACCCGGACCTGAGCCATCAAATCCCCCCTTGCCATCCAACTCATAATCCGATATAATGGGCAGGTATTCGGATGGAAAAAGGAGGGCTCCCTATGGCCAGATTTGGTTTCATCCATGATAAACTGGATATCAAACTGCTGGTCCTCTACATCATGGACCGCGTGGCCGCCCCTATTGACTTTGCCACACTCACCGACCTGTCCATGTGCGACAGCGGAATGGACTACTTCCAGTTTGCTGAGGCGGCGGCGGAACTGGCGGACAGCGGACATTTGGACCGGCAAGGGGATATCTATTTCATCACCGAAAAAGGCCGCCGCGCCTGCGCCGCCGGGGAGAGCAGCCTCTCCTCCGTCATCCGCCAGCGGTGTGACCGGCGGCTGGCCCCGCTAAATCAGGCCCTCAAGCGCAAAGCCCAGGTTCGCGCCCGGGTGGAGGAAGCCCCCCTGGGCTTTGCCGTATGTTTGTCTATGGACGACGATCAGGGCAGTCTGTTCTCCCTCTCGCTGCTTTCCCCCACCAAAGAAGATGCCCAGCGCATCGCCGACCACTTTCTAACCCATCCGGACCGGGTTTATAACGGGCTGCTGGGGGTACTGCTTACAGACAATGAAGGGGGGGCTCCCCAATGAATTTCATGGGCTTTCCACTTTCCAACCTATTCCTTTACTTCATCCTATACTCCTTTTTGGGCTGGGTAATGGAAACCTGCTACTGCTCTATCGTGGAGCACCGCCTGGTGGCCCGTGGGTTCCTCTATGGCCCTATCTGTCCCATCTATGGCGGCGGCGTAGTATTGATGGTGCTGTTTTTTACCCCCCTGAAGCAAAATCTGGTGCTCTTCTATGCGGTGGCCGTGGTCGTCATGACCTCCTGGGAGTATCTGGTGGGCTGGGTGCTGGAAATCACCACCCACGTAAAATATTGGGACTATTCCCAATTCCGTTTTAACCTGAAGGGCCGGGTGTGCCTGTGGGTGGCCCTGACCTGGGGCATACTGTCCTATATCGTAATCTTTTTCATCCATCCACCCATCCAGACGTTGGTGGAAGGCCTCCCTGTATGGCTGGAGTTCATGCTGTGCGGCGCATTTCTGGCCCTGCTGTCTGTGGACGCTGTGCTCACCATCCGGCACCTGGCCCTGGTATCCAAATTGGTGGTTGGCGTCACCCAGCTGGGGCAGGAACTCCAGCTCCAAGCCGCTCTGGGCAAGGCCGAACTCAGCGACCGGCTGGAGGATGGCGCCGCCGCCCTGCGCCAGCGCTACAGTGACCAAGTCGCTCAACTGGAGAAGTACAGCCGCCGCTTCCGCCATGTCTACAGTTCTCTCAAGGTAAGCCAGAAGTACTCTGTCAGCCATGAGGACATTCTGGCCGCCGCCGCGCTGGCCAAGGAGGAACTGCTCCGCTATAAGGACGCTTTTAAGTTCCGTGCCAAGCGCTGAACCCCCGCTGTCTCAAAAGCGGCCCGCCGAAATTTATCCGGCGGGCCGCTTTTATTTTGAGCTTGGAGTGGATCAGCGCTGGCCTTTGTCGTAGGGAATACCCTCCGCCTTGGGTGCGCGGGACTTCTTAGAGGTAAATGCCAGCACCACCAGAGTGATAATGTAGGGCAGCATGCGGTAGACATGGCTGCTGATGGGCGCGCTGGCCAGCATACACACGCCGTCACCGTTGATGTCGATGGATGCGTAGGAAGCGGCAATGCATTTGAACAGGCCGAACAGCAACGCCGCCCCCGCGATATTCAGCGGCTTCCAGTTGCCGAAGATCATGACGGCCAGGGCCAGGAAGCCGAAGCCCGCCACATCGCCGGTGGAGGCGCAGTTGGCGGTAGTCAGGGCGTAGACGAAGCCGCCCATACCCGCCAGCGCGCCGGAGATGGTCGTGCCCGCATAGCGCATTTTGTAGACATTGATACCCAGGGAATCGGCCGCCTGGGGATTCTCACCACAGGAGCGCAGCCGCAGGCCAAACTTGGTCTTGTAGAGCAGAACAGACAGCACTACAAACAGCAGAATACACACATAGGTTGCTAAATACACCTTGTTGATAAAGGTCTCCCCCAAGAAGCCTAGATCGGTCTTGCGGTCAATGCCGAAGGTACTCTTTTTAATCATAAACCAACTGGCGGCATCACCCTCGGCCATGCCCAAGGTATTCTGATTGGCAATGATGCGGATCAGGAATAGCACCAGGGCCGGGGCCATCAGGTTCAGCGCGGTGCCGCCGATGGTTTGGTCCGCCTTCAGGTTCACCGAAGCAAAGGACAAAAGGAGGGAGAACACCGCGCCCATCACTCCCGCGGCCAGCATGGCCAGCAGCTCCAGCCCCTGGAGGGTCAGCCAGCTTTTTGCGGCGAAGGCGTCGTGGAACAGGGCAAACCCCTGCATCATGTTTACAAAGAGGACTCCAATGAAGGCGCCAAAGATCATAATGCCCTCCAGCGCCAGATTGATGATGCCGCTGCGCTCGGCAAACACGCCGGCCAGCGCCACGATCATCAAGGGGACTGCGTAAAGCAACGTCTGTTGGATCAGAAATGTCATGCCCGCTCCCCTCCTTTCTCCGCAGAGGCTTCCTCCACGGCATTGACCTCCGCTGGGCTATCCGCAGCTTTCGCCGGCTTGTCCTTTTTGCGGCGGCTCAGCAGCATTTTAATGAGCAGGGAGAAGGCACTGAGGTAGACGATGACAGAAATGATGACATCGGTGATATACTCGTTATAGGCGGTCAGGTTGGTCAGCTGCAAACCCACAATATTCAGCATGGACATGAAGCAGCCGGTAAAGATCACGCCGATGGGGTTATTGGCCGCCAGCAGGGCCACAGGGATGCCGTTGAATCCGGCGGCGGGCAGGGATTGATACGTCTGCCAGAAAAATTCCGTATTGCCCGCCAGATAATACAGCGAAGCACCCGCCCCGGACAGAGCCCCGGCGATTGCCATGGACAGCACAATGTTACGCTTATCGTTGATTCCGGCATACCGGGCGGCATGTCGGTTGGAACCGCAGGCCTTGAGCTGATAGCCCAGGGTGGTCTTGATCATGAGGATATAAACCCCGATGGCAATCAAAATGGCAATGAGGATGCCAGCATTGACCTGGGAGCCGGGGAAAATTTTATTCAGACCCAGCTTGGCGGTCTGCACACCGCTGCCGTCCACATAGGTCCAGACCCCATCTACCATGGTCCGGCCATAGGCGGTCTTATAGACATAGCTGCTCTTGGTGTTCTCCACTGTGTTCTGGAACATTTTATTCGCGTCAAAAAACCAGGTCACCAGGTTGGCGGCAATCCAGTTTGTCATAATACAGGCTAACACTTCGTTGATGTTGAGCAGGGCCTTTACAAGGCCGGGGATGCAGCCCCACAGCGCCCCGGCCAGCACGCCGCCCAAAAAGGCCAGCAGCCAGATAACTGGACTGGGCAGCGCGGAGACGGGAAT
Source organism: uncultured Oscillospiraceae bacterium (assembly GCA_910588105.1). Lineage (GTDB taxonomy): Bacteria > Bacillota > Clostridia > Oscillospirales > Oscillospiraceae > Enterenecus. Next base: position 37,749 of record CAJUQD010000009.1, read on the forward strand.
ACCCAGGGCGATGGCCAGGGTAACCATGGTTCCCATCAAATACTGCCCCGGCGCACCGATGTTGAACAAGCCCGTCTTAAACGCTACCGACACGGACAGTCCGGTGAGAATCAACGGGGTTGCACGGAAGAGCATGTTGCCGATGCTTTGGGGGTTGAAGCCCCAGGTGAGGCTGCCCGACGTGTTCCGTCCGGTGTTGAGGATGCCGAAAAAGATCAGCCGGATACCCTCCCAGGCGCTTACCATGCCCAAGTTGTCACTGAACAGGCCCACCACCAACACCAGAATGCTGCCCACCGCCAGACCGATAACAATGGAAAGCAGGGATGCCAGCACAGTCTTTGTCCCATCCTTTTGCAGCAGAGTTCTACCCTGGTTTTTCATGCGTCCTCATCCCCCTCACCAGTATAGATTTGGACGAGATTCGGATATTTCACACTCACGCGCCCTTCTCCTCCTTCCCGCTCCTGTCCATCCGCTTTGCCCCGGCCATATATAGGCCCAGCTCCTGCACGGTGGTCTGCTTGGGATCCAGTTCCCCCACGATCTCCCCTTCGTACATCACCAGGATGCGGTCGGACAGGCTCATCACCTCGTCCAGCTCCAGGCTGACCAGCAGCACGGCGCGGCCCCTGTCCCGCTCCGCCACCAACTGGCTGTGGATATACTCAATGGCACCCACATCTAGGCCGCGGGTAGGCTGGACAGCTACAATGAGGGGCTTCTCCCGATCCACCTCCCGGGCGATGATGGCCTTCTGCTGGTTGCCGCCGGACATGGAGCGGGCCATGGTCACCGGCCCTTGGCCGGACCGCACGTCGTACTGCTCAATCAGCTGCCCGGCATACTCCCGCACCGCTCCCTGGTTGATAAAGCCGTGGGTCTGAAACCGCTTCTCATTGAACCGCTGGAGCACCAGATTCTGCTCCAGGGTAAAGTCCAGCACTAGGCCATGCTTGTGCCGATCCTCGGGGATGTGACTCATGTTGGCCCCCCGGTGCTTGATGGAGGCGTGGGAAATGTCCTCCCCGCAAAGGGTAACTGTGCCGCCGGAACTCTTCTCCAGTCCCGTCAGGCCATGGATCAGTTCGGTCTGGCCGTTACCGTCAATCCCCGCGATACACAGGATCTCCCCCGCCCTGGCCTGGAAAGAAACATGGTTCACGGCGTTTTTCTTATGACTGCGGGAGGGAACGCACAGCTCACGTACATCCAGAACCGCCTCCCCCGGCCGGGCCGGCGCCTTGGTCACCTCCAGCTGTACCGGGCGGCCCACCATCATGTTGGACAACGACTGCTTATCTGTGTCCTTGGCATCCACGGTCCCGATGTACTTGCCCTTGCGCAGTACCGTCACCCGGTCGGACACCGACATGATCTCGTTGAGCTTGTGGGATATAAACAGGATGGACTTGCCCTCCTTGGCAAATTCCTTCATGGTGGTCATCAGCTCGTCAATCTCCTGGGGGGTGAGCACAGCGGTAGGCTCATCGAAAATCAAGATTTCATTGTCCCGGTAAAGCATTTTAAGGATCTCTACCCGCTGCTGCATACCCACGGTGATATCCTCCACCTTGGAGTCCAAATCCACCTTCAGTCCATACCGCTCGGACAGGGCCTCCACCTTCGCGCGGGCCTCTTTCTTCTGAAGGAACCCCATTTTTGTGGTCTCCGCACCCAGGATGATATTGTCCAGCACGGTAAACACCTCAATGAGCTTGAAGTGCTGGTGAACCATGCCGATGCCCAGGGCGGTGGCGTCGTTTGGGTCATGGATTTTGACCTCCTGGCCGTTTTTTTTGATGATCCCCTTTTCCGGCTGGTAAAGGCCGAAAAGGACGCTCATCAGCGTGGACTTCCCCGCCCCGTTCTCCCCCAGGAGGGCGTGGATTTCCCCCCGGCGGAGCTGGAGGGTGATATCATCGTTGGCGATGATACCGGGAAATTCCTTGGTAATGTGGAGCATCTCAATGATGTTCTCAGATTCCATCGTTCTCATCCCGCTTCCTGTCCAAAATGTCGATACCGGGCCCCTACGGAAACCCTTATTATGTCGATTATACCTGATACTCGACAAAAACACAAGCAATTTTATTCCATTACGGCAGAAAAAACGGGCGGGACGCATTGCGTCCCGCCCGCACAGGGTCTCAAACCAAAATCAGTCAATATAGTTCAGGGTCACGTTGCTCCACTCAGTAGCGGTCAGCTTGGCGAAGTCCTCTTCGGTAACCATGCTGTCCACCACCAGCTTGCCGGAAGCCATGTCGGCCAGCTGAGCCTCGTACTCCGCAACGGTGTAGTTCTCCAGTCTCCAGGTCGCGGTGGGCAGACCCACGGCGTCGTCCTTGGCGCCCAGGGAGGTGCCGTTGCCGCCGATGTCGGAGAAGGAGCCGTCATACACCTTGGCCACGGCCCACTGCACGGCGCTGGACAGGCCCTTCATGGCGGAGGTCACCACGGTCTCGGACTGGGCGGACTGGTCCACGTCCACGCCCACCACCAAGCCGTCGCTGGCGGCGGCGGCAGCGGCCACGGAGTTGAACATGGAACCGCCGCAGGCAAAGACGATCTCGGTACCGTTGGAGTACCAGCCGTTCATCATGGTCTGCAGCTCGGGGGATGCCTGGAAATTAGCGCCGTACTGCCAGGAGTAGTTCATATCCACGGTCTTGCCCAGCTCCTTGGCGGCGTCATTGGCGCCCTGCACAAAGCCGTAGCCGAAGCGGCAGCAGGCGGGATTGGTGCCGCCGCCGCCACCAGTGAAGCCCAGCTTCTCAAAGCCTTCCTTCACCACGGCGTAACCAGCCAGATAGCCGCTCTGCTCCTCCTGGAAGGAGATGCCGGCCACGTTGTCCAGGCCGATGGGGTAGCCATCAATGAAGATGAAGGGCACATCGGGGAACTCGGCAGCGGCCTTTTTCAGAGCGGCCTCCTGCATGAAGCCGGCGCACACGATCACCTCGGCGCCACCCTCCACGGCGGCCTTCATGGCGTCGTAGCGGTCGTCGTCAGTGGCGGCGTCGCCGTTGGCGGGCTGGTAGTACTTGTAGCTCTTGCCGTTGGCGGCGGCGTACAGCTTCACGCCGTCGAAAGTGCCCTGGTTGAAGGACTTGTCCTTCAACTGGCCTACATCGGTGATGAAGGCCACCTGATACTTGCTGTCGGCGGAAGTCATGGTGTCGGGGATGTCGTCGGCAGGGTTGGACCCGGGAGCGGGGAGCGCCTCACTGGGGGCCTGGGAGGGCTCGGTGCTCTCCTCCGTGCCGGGCTGGCTGGCAGGGGGTTCACTGGCGGCCTGCGTGGGATCGGGGTTGCCGCTGGTGCAGGCAGCCAGGCTCAGCACCATGACCACGGCCAGCAGCATCGCGAGGAACTTTTTCATCGCAAATTTCATCCTTTCTTTTCATCTATTCCGAACGGCGGCGCCGTCCGCACTCCATGTCCATGGGGCGGGCACAGCATCTGCGCCCTGCCCCAAAGGACGAGCCCATTATATCGCGTCTGTCCGCAAAACACAAGGACTATTTGCATTGTACACGGATTTTTCACAAACCCCGACAAATTGCACCACTCAATACCCCTGTGCCTGCTGTCCTTTCACCAGCTTGACGATACGGCTGGTACCCAGCCGGCTCGCCCCCAGCTCCAAAAAGTCCGCCGCGTCTTGAAGGCTGGAGATTCCCCCCGCGGCCTTGATCTTCACATGGGGGGCCACATTGGCTTTAAACAGCGCCACATCCTCCCGGGTAGCCCCAGCGGTGGAGAAGCCGGTGGACGTCTTGATGTAATCCGCTCCGCTCTCCGATACAATCCGGCACAGGCGCACCTTCTCCTCCTGGGTGAGCAAACATGTCTCGATGATGACCTTGAGCACCAGGCCGCCGCACGCCTCCTTCACCGCGCGGATCTCGGCCAGCAGGTCGTCCCACCGGCCGTCCTTGGCCCAGCCGATATTGATGACCATGTCGATCTCGCTGGCCCCATTGGCAATGGCGTCCCGGGCTTCAAACACCTTGACGGCGGTGGTGCAGTAGCCGTTGGGGAAACCGATGACGGTGCACACCGGGAGCCTGTCCCCCAGGTAGTCCGCCGCCCGCTTCACGTAGCTGGCCGGGATGCACACGCTGGCGCAGCCATACGCGGCCCCGTCATCGCAGACTTGTCTGATCTCCTCCCAGGTAGCGGTCTGGGTAAGCAGGGTGTGGTCTACGGCGGCCAGAATGGTCTTGTTGTCCATTGGAATCACCTCATACATTATAATGTAATATCATTGTACTATGCGCGGGCTGGAAAAGCAAGTCTCTCTCCTATTTCCCCGCAAATTTGCCTGACGCAACGGGCAGTTGTCAAATTATACACTATTTTTGGTTGCCATATCCGATGTTTTTTGCTATGATACCCCTGTCCAACAGGCGCCGGACAGTCTTTTTTCGGAGGTATCACCATATGGATTTTCGAGACCGTTTATTTGACCTGCGCCGTCAGGCCGGTCTGTCTCAGGAAGAGCTGGCCAATCTCCTTGGCCTCACCCGGCAGGCGGTGCAGAAGTGGGAGGCGGGCACATCCCGCCCGGATATGGACAACCTGACCGCCCTGTCCAACTATTTTCACGTCTCCCTGGACTACCTGGTGACGGGCCGGGACGCGGCTTACTGCCCTCCCCCGCCGGAGTGCGAACCTACCCCCCCGTCCCAGCCTGCCTCAACCATCGTCCACCACTACTATCACGAGGGCTGGCATTACGAGTATAAGAGCGAGCGTACCCTGTTCGGCCTGCCCCTGATCCACGTAAATATCGGGCGCAGGGATCACTGGGCCCGGGGAATTATTGCCATCGGAAATATCGCCACGGGGTTTGTGGCCCTGGGGGGCGTGGCCGCAGGGCTGTTCTCCCTGGGCGGGGTGAGCTTCGGACTGCTGATGGCCCTGGGTGCGGTGTCCCTGGGCGCGGTGTCCATCGGAGGGGTGGCTCTGGGCCTGCTGGCCTGGGGCGGTATTGCCCTAGGCTGGCTGGCGGTGGGTGGATGCTCCGTGGGCGTTTACGCCATCGGCGGCGTGGCTGCGGCCTCCCGGGTGGCAGTGGGCGGCACGGTGTCCGCGCCCCTGGCCATCGGGCTTGTGGTGGACGGCGCAAAAACCATACTCGTCCCCCTGGAGGGTCTCAGCGACCAGGCGTTGGCGGAAGCCCACAAGGCCATCACCGAGACTTGCCCCAATGCCCCCTCTTTTGTGACCCGGCTGCTTAAATTTTTTGTTTGGGCTGAGATGCGCTGAAAATCCCCGGCAGGTTGTGTTTCCAGCCTGCCGGGGATTTTTTGCTTAAACTCAATTATTGGTTTAATTTTGACAAAATTACCACCATTGCATTCAACCGTTGTTTTTTCTATAATACAACCATCAAGCGAATTGAGGTGGTCTTATGGTCAATATACTGAGCGAACGCATCGCCGAGCTGCGCCGGGAACGGGGCCTTACCCAGGAGCAACTGGGCCAGCCGCTGGGGGTGTCCGCCCAGGCGGTGAGCAAATGGGAAAAGGGCGGCGCGCCCGATGTGGAGCTCCTCCCCGCCCTGGCCGACCGGCTGGGGGTGACCATCGACGCCCTCTTCGGCCGGGAGGGCGGGGCGGTGGAGGACATGGAAGACACGCTGATTCGGTGGCTCATATCTCTCCCCGAGGGACAGCGCATCAGTGAATTGTGCCGTCTGGCATGGTCGTCCTCCCGCGCCATCATGAACCACCGTATGGATACCGTCACTATGCCGGATCTGAAATATTCCGAGGGCTGCACCGTCAGGGTGGGCGGCGAAGATGTTTTGCTGCGGGTGGCGGTGGATATCAAGGAGGGCCTTCTCTTTGGCGTGGGGTCGGAGGAGCTGTCCTTCATGTCCATCTGGCCCAGGCCGGAGGCAGGCTACGCCGCCTATTTCGCCGACCGCGACCTCTGCCGCCGCCTCTTCGCCCTTCTGGCCCGGCCAGGCTGTCTGGAGCTGATGGAGCGGCTTCACGACGATCTCGCCGCCCGCTACTATGTGCCGGAGGTACTGGCCAAGCAGCTGGACCAACCCCCGGAGCAGACGGCGGAGCTGCTGGCCGGTATGGCCGAGCTGAAACTGGTGAAAAAGCTGGACCTGGAGATGGAAAGCGGCTCCGTCAGCGCCTATATCGTCCACGAAAACTGGGCCTTCACTCCCTTCATGCTCCTTACCCGGTGCCTGCTGGAAAAAAGCGACGCCTTTTACCTGCTCTGGGACGACCACGACGAGCCGGAGCTGCCCCGCAGCCCCGACGCCGCCATCTACGGCCGCCTGACCGCGGAGGGCCTGCCCAACATAAACCGAAACCCACACAAAGGAGAATCAAAATGAACCTGAAGCCCAAAAAGAGTCCCGCCGCTCGGCAGTATTACCAATCCTTTTACCAAGGGAACCGCCTGCGCTTTGTGCTGGCCCTGCTCCTGATCATCCTGTCCTTCCCGCAAAACCTCATCGGCTCCTGGCTGCTGGGCGAGGTCATCGACGTGGTGGCCGCCAGGGATCTGGAGTGGTTGTGGCGGACGCTGGTATTCGCCATCGTATTTCTCGCCGCCGTGTTTGTGATTGACCTGGCCATGTACCGCACCAAATCCACTTTCGTCCACCGGGCCCTGGCCCAGTACAAATCCTTGGCCTTCCGCAACCTGTCTGAGAAGAGCATCAGCGCCTTTTCCCGGGAAAACACCGGTCGCTACATCTCCGTACTTACCAATGATGTGAGCTCCGTGGAAGAAAACTACCTCAAACGTACCTTTCTGCTTGTTTACTACATCCTGCTCTTCTTCGGCGCTCTGGGCATGATGTTCTGGTACAGCCCAATCCTGGCTGTCGCCACCATCGTACTTGCCCTCTTCCCCCTGGCGGCCTCCCTGCTCCTGGGCAAGGAGCTGGCAGTGCGGGAAAAGGCGGTGAGCGACAAGAACGAGGGCTTCGTGGCTCAGCTCAAGGATCTGTTGTCCGGCTTTTCCGTCATCAAGAGCTTCAAGGCCGAGGGGGAGGCCCAGCGGATGTTTGACGCCGCCAACCGCGACGTGGAGGAGGGCAAGCGCCGCCGCTTCTGGTGGGAGTGCCTGCTCACGGCGGTAAGCCAGAGCCTGTGTTCCGAGGCCCTCCAGTTCGGTATCTTTTTCCTGGGGGCTTTCCTGGCCATCCGGGGGGACATCACCGCGGGCACGGTGCTCATCTTTGTCAACCTGTGTAACTTCGTCATCATGCCCATCAACATCATCCCCCAGTACTTGGCCAGCCGCAAGGCCGCCCAGGCCCTCATCGAAAAGCTGGCCCAGGTCACTGAGGAAAACACCGGGCGCTCCGGCGAGGCCATCCTCCCAGTGCTAAACGAGGCCATCTCCCTGGATCATGTGACTTTCGGCTACGAGCCGGACAAGCCGGTGCTTCAGGACATCTCCCTCCGACTGGAGCCGGGCAAAAAGTATGCCATCGTGGGCGGCTCCGGGTCAGGCAAGTCCACCCTGCTCAACCTGCTCATGGGCGCTTACGACGGTTATGGCGGCTCCATCTCCATCGATGGCCGGGAGCTACGGGAGGTGGCCACGGACAGCCTGTACGACCTGATGAGCCTCATCGGCCAGAACGTGTTCCTGTTTGACGACACCATCCGCCGCAATATCACCATGTTCCGGGAGTTCCCCGATGGGCAGGTAAACGAGGCTGTCAAGCGTTCCGGCCTGTCAGAGCTTCTTTCCCGGCGGGGCGAAAACTACCGATGCGGCGAAAATGGCGTAGGCCTGTCCGGCGGCGAGCGCCAGCGGGTGTCCATCGCCCGCTGCCTGCTCCGAGGCGCGCCGGTGCTGCTGCTGGACGAGGCCACCGCCTCCCTGGACAACCAGACCGCCTTCGCCGTCACCGATGCCATCCTCCACCTAGACGGCCTCACCCGGGTGGTGGTCACCCATCGGCTAGACGAAGCGCTCATGTCGCAGTACGATGAGATTATCGTGATGCGAAACGGCAAGATTCAGGAGCGCGGCAGTTTCGGCCAGCTCATGGAACAGAAGGGCATCTTCTATTCCCTGTGCACCCTGGCGGCATGAACAGAACCGGGCGGCTGTTTGGCTGCCCGGTTCCTGTTTAATGATCCAGTAGCTTGGCAATAACGGTGCGGTGCACCTTCATTGCGCTCTTTGGGCAGAATTCCTGACAGCAGAAGCAGCGGATACACGCCTTGCGGTCGATACGGGGTTTTTTGTCCACCATGGTAATGGCCTTGGCCGGACATACATCCCTGCACTCGCCGCACCCCACGCACTCCACCTTTTTCACCATAGGCCTCTGGGACAGCGCCCAGTTCATCACCGACCCCTTCACCCGGCCGAACAGGCTCTTGCCGTCTCCCTGGAACAGGTGGCTGTTGCCGGTGGTGATGCGCTGAAAGTCCGGGATGGCAAAGGCGGCGGGGTCGCCTTTCACTGTCAGCTCCGACTCCGAAGCGGGGATGAGCCCCCGTTCCAGTGCCGCCTCCAGGGTGGGCACCTCTTCCCGCTTCAAGCCGATGAGCCCGGCGCACACCAGGTCCGCCTTGTGGGGGCTCTCCGCCGCTATCAGCGCCCCCATATGCCGGGGCGTGCCTCCGGTGGGCCCGTTCCCCTCCATGCACTCCACCGCGTCCACAATGGTGAGGCGGGGCTTGAAATACTCGTCCAAATCCACAATCATCCGGGCAAAATCCCGGGGATCGGGATACCGAAAGTGGCATTCCGGCTTCATGGTGCCGGGAATGGCCCCAAACATGTTTTTCGCCCCGCAGGTCATGGCCATCATCCCGTGGGTCTTGAGCTTGCACAGGTTGATGATCGCGTCCGCATCACCCAGCCATGCGGTATACTTGAACTGGCGGCACACCTTTCCCTCCGGGAAATGTGCCTCCCGCTCCCCGAAATCCTGGTTGAGCCTCCCACCCGCCTGTTCCGCCGCCCTCATGCCGGTGGCGGCGTACACCCGGTTCACGTAGGCGGCGTTATACAGCCCTCCGGGGCTGTCCCCCACCACCACGTCCGCCCCCCGCGCCCTCAGCAGTTTCACCAGGGCGCAGAGAAGCCCGGGGTGGGTGGTAACTGCCTTTTCAGGCTTGGCAAAGGTTACCAGATTCACTTTGATGGCAATTTTCATTCCCGGGCGCACCCAATCCAACCCGCCCAGTGGCTTTATCACCCGCTCCAGTGCCGGCATGACCTCTGCCTCAGTATAATCCGAACAGGAAACAATTACAACGTCAGGCTTCACAATTTTTCACCTCTTACCGAAAAAGGCTGCCGCAGCTGCGGCAGCCTTTTCCAATTCTAAAACGGAATCTTACTCCTCCGCCGGATCCTCGTCCTCATTCACAGAATCGGACTCCAGCAGGGCACGGATAGACAAGGACACCTTCTTGTGCTCCTCATCAATGGCGGTAATTTTGGCATCCACAGTGTCGCCCTCGCGCACCACATCCTCGGGCTTCTCCACCCGATGGTCGGCCAACTGGGAGATATGAATCAGGCCGTCCACACCGGGGACAATCTCGGCAAAAGCACCGAAGGTCATCAGCTTGACAATACGCACACTGGCCACATCGCCCACAGCATACTTGTCGGTAAACACAGTCCAAGGTTCCTGGCTGTGATCCTTCACACCTAGGGATATCTTCTTCTTATCCGGGTCGAAGGAGATGACATACACCTCAATGGGGTCACCCACACTGACCACCTCAGAGGGAGTCTTAATACGGGACCAGGACAGTTCGGAGATGTGAACCATGCCGTCCACACCGCCAATGTCCACAAACGCGCCATAGGAGGTAAGGCTCTTGACAGTGCCGCTGTAGCGCTTGCCTACCTCGATGTTATCCCAAATGGCAGCGGCGGCGGCGGCGCGGGCCTCGGCGGCCACGGCGCGGATGGAACCCACCACGCGGCGGCGGGCGCTGTTCACCTCAGTGATGCGCAGCTGTACACGGGTCTTGACCATCTCGGACAGGTCAACGCCGCGGGGCTTGCCGGACTGGGAGGCGGGGATAAACACGCGGATGCCCTTGACGCTCGCCACCAGACCGCCCTTGTTTTCTTCGGTAATCACGCCCTCCAGAACGTCCTTATTCTCCACGGCGTTCTCCACGGTTTCCCAGTTCTTATCGGCGTCCAGACGCTTTTTGGACAGCTTGACCACGCAGTCCCGGTCGCTGACCAGCATAACGATAGCCTCGATCTCCTCGCCCACCTTGGCCAGTTCCTCCACCTTTGCGTCAGGATCATCGCTCAGCTCGGACAGGGGAATGGTGCCGGGGTACTTGACGCCCAGTTCCACCTGCACCTCAGTGGGCGTGATAGCCGCGACTGTTCCAGTGACCCGATCCCCCGTATTCAAAATTTTGAACGATTCCTCCAGCATCTCCGCGAAGGACTGTTCAATCTCCATAATTTCATCGCTCATTTTGTTGCTGACCTCCTTTATTATCCACTCCGGCGTGGATGCGCCGGCAGTGATCCCAAGCGTGCCGATCCGGCCGAACTGTTCCCGGTCTACCCCCCTTCCCTGCTCCACCTGCACCACAACAGGGCAGCGGCTGGCGCACAGCTGGGTGAGCTTCCTGGTGTTAGAGCTTTTCTGATCGCCGATGACGATCATGGCGTCGCATTGACCGGCCAATTCCAAGGCCTCTGATTGCCGCCTGGACGTAGCATTACATATTGTATCAAAAAATTCCGCGTTTGTACACACTTTTTTTGTGTTTTCCACGATTTTTTCCCACTTTGACAAAATCGCCGTGGTTTGGGACACAAATGTCAGGGACAAGCCGGAAAATTCCGGCTCTTTTTTCATGATTTGTTCCAGTTCATCCCAGCTGGATACCACCCTTCCCCGGGCGGTGCATCCTAAAATCCCCAAAATTTCCGGGTGGTCGGCCTCTCCCACGATGACGGGGATACGCCCCCGCGCCTCCGCCTCCCGAACAATATCGTGTATGCGGGTAACATTAGGGCAAGTGGCGTCCAGCACCCGGCAGCCCCGCGCCTCCAGCGCCCGGAACGTACTGTCCGGCTCCCCGTGGGCGCGGATCAGCACCGTCTCCCCCAAGGGAACCTCCTCCGGCGAGGAGACGGTGGCCGCCCCCATATCCTCCAGCCGCCGGATTACGTGATCGTTATGGGTGATATGGCCTAGCAGATACACCGGCCCCCGGGCGGTGGCTTTCTCTGCCAGTTCCACCGCCCGGCGCACCCCATAACAGAACCCGGCGCTCCCGGCAACCCTGATCTTCATTCCGCCTGCTCCCCCAGCGCCCGGACGCGGACCAGCAGGTCGTCGGCGATGCGCTGGTAGTCGTCGGCAGAGGGCTTGCGCCCTTCAAATGCCGGGTAATACGGCTGGCCGAACACCACCGTAGTTTTGCGGAAACGGCGTTTTTTTGGCTGGATGTACACCGGAACCAGCGGCGTACCTGTCCGTGTGGCGAACATGGCCGCGCCGGTCTGGGCCTCGGACACCTTACCCTCCTTCACCCGGGTGCCCTCGGGGAACATCAGCAGCTTTTCCCCCTTTTTCAGCACCCGAAGGCACTCCTTTGCCGCCGCCATGTCAGACTTTCCCCGGTTGACGCCGATAATCCCCGCCTTTTTCAGCAGAAACCCAATCGCCGGCCACTTCATGACCTCAGCCTTGGCCATCACGTGGGTCTGCCGCTTTCCCCCCATGGCGCAAACTACGTACAGCGGGTCGCCTAAGGTGGTGTGATTTCCGCAAATCACCGCTGCCCCTTCGGGGATATTGTCCGCCCCCACCGTCCTCCAGGGGTGGAGAATCCTCATAAAGATCCAAATGATGGGGTACAGCACCGAATATACCTTATTCCGCATGGGTCCCCTCCTTAATACCCAGCCGCTCCCGGATCATCCCCAGCAGCAGCTGGAAGCTTCCCTCCAGATCCAGCCCAGTGGTGTCTGCCAGCACCGCGTCCGCCCCCTGGCACAGCGGGGCAGTCTCCCGCTGGGTATCCCGGAGATCCCGTTCTATCACTTCCCGCAGAACCTGATCGAAATCCGCCTGCTGGCCCCGCTCCAACAGCTCCTTGTACCGCCGCTCAGCCCTTGCTTCGGGGGCTGCCGTGAGAAAAATTTTCAGATCGGCGTTTGGCAGTACCACTGTGCCGATATCCCGCCCGTCCATAATGACATCATGCTCCCGGGCCGTCCTGCGCTGCATCTCCATCAGAAAATCCCGCACCGCCGGAAGGGCCGCAACCTTGGACGCACAGGCGGAAATATCGTTTTCCCGAATGGCTGCCGTCACATCCTCCCCATCCAAAAACATGCGCTGGAGGCCGTCCTCCCCATAATCCATGGTGATAGAAAGCTCGGGCAACATCTCTGCCACACATTCCCCGGCGGCAGGAGCAATACCCCGCTGACGGGCCGCCAGTCCCACCGTTCGGTAAATGGCCCCAGTGTCCACATATAAAAAGCCAAGCTCCTGGGCCAGACGTTTTGCCAAGGTGGATTTGCCCGCGCCGGAGGGCCCGTCAATGGCAATGCTGCGGTATTTCATGGGAAAACCCCTTCCTTATTATATCGTAGCGGCCCGCCCTGCGGCGGCCAATCCTGCGCAATAGCCGGTAGACCAAGCGATTTGGAGGTTGAAGCCACCAGTATAGCCATCCACATCCAGCAATTCCCCGGCAAAAAACAGCCCCTTAATCTTTTTTGACTCCATAGTCCTGGGATCCACCTCGCCCACCGCCACGCCGCCGGAGGTGACTACCGCCTCCTCCACCGGCCGTGGCCCAGACAGGGCAATAGCAAAATCCTTCAACGTCTCCAGCAGCTTTCTCCGCTGTTCCCTTCGGATATCGTGAACCTTGGTATCCGAAGGGACGCCGGTGCGCTCTGCCAACACAGGTACCATAGACCTGGGAACCAGCCCCCCCAAGGCGTTGGCGTAATCCTGGTTGGCCCTCTCCTGAAAGTCCCGGAGCAGGCGGGCGTCCAGCTTCTGCGCATCCAGCGCCGGCTTCAAGTCAATATGGGCGGTATATTTGGACTTTGTAAAATCCATATGGGCGGAGGCGGACAGCACCAGCGGTCCCGACAAACCAAAATGCGTAAACAACAGCTCGCCCTGCTCCCGGAACACGCTCTTGCCCGCTTCGTTTGTCACCCGCAGCTCCACATTGCGCAGGGACAGCCCCTGGAGCCTCCCGCAGCAGATATCCTCCGACTCCAGCGGCACCAGCGACCCCCGTATGGGAACGATTGTGTGTCCCACGGCCTGTGCCAGGGTATAGCCCTCTCCGGTGGAACCGGTGCGGGGATAAGAAGCCCCTCCAGTGGCAAGTATAAGTGCCTTACAATCTTCCGCTTCCCCAACGCCTTGGGTATATACACCGGCAAGCAGGCCATCCCGTATGTCTATGCCAGTGATTCTCTCCTGCCGGACCTCCACCCCCTGGCGGCGCAGCTCAAAAAACAGGGCGTCCACAATGTCGGCGGCTTTGTCGGAGCGTGGAAATACCCGGTTCCCCCGCTCTGTCTTTAACCTTATGCCCAGCCCCTCAAAAAAAGCCATAGTGTCCGCTGGGCCAAAGCGCTCAAAGGCACCGTAAAGGAATTTCCCATTGCGTGGAACAGCCGCCATCAGCTCATCCCGACCACAGTTGTTGGTTAGGTTGCACCGGCCTTTCCCAGTGATGTACAGCTTCCGCCCCACCTTCTCATTGGGTTCCAGCAGCAGCACCTCAGCCCCGGCCCGTGCCGCGGTAACGGCGGCCATCATGCCTGCCGCGCCGCCCCCGGCCACCACCACCCTATTTGTCCTCATATTCCACCTTTTCATATACCTGATACTCGTCCCATATACTCTCCAGCCGGTTGAAGGTGGCGGTAACCTCGTTGGATTTCTTTCGTCCCACCGCTACGATCAGCGCGTTGATGACAGACAGAGGCGCAACCAGGGAATCCACAAAAGATGCCATATCGCTTTTGGCAAGCAGCCGGAAGTTTGCCGTGTCATACAAGGGAGACATCTCGCTGTCGGTGATGGCAATCACCGTGGCCCCCTGGTCCCGAGCAAATTCCATGGCCCGGACGGAGCGGGTGGAGTAGCGCGGGAAGCTGATCCCGATTACCACGTCGTCCTTCTCCACCCGGAGCATCTGCTCGAACATCTCACTGGCCAAACTGGTCTGTATCTGTCTCACATCGTCAAAAATCAGCTTGAAGTAGAATGTGAGAAAATCAGACAGCGCCGCCGACGACCGCACCCCCAAAACGTAAATACGCCGTGCCTCCACAATGGCGTTCACCGCGGCGGCAAAATCCTCCCGGTTCAGCTCATTCAAGGACATGCGTAGCTTCTCAATGTCCGCCTGTACCACCTTATCCAAAACATCCTGCGTACCCAGCCGGTCATAGGACACCTCAATACGCTGCACAGTGGTAAGTTTGCCCCGGATCATCTCCTGCATAGCCTTCTGCATCGCGGGATAGCCGTCATAGCCCAGCTCAGCGGCAAAACGGACCACCGTGGATTCACTGGTATGAACCGCCTGTCCCATCCGAGCGGCGGTCATAAAAGCGGCCTTATCGTAATTGTCCAGGATATAGCGCCCAATCAGCTTCTGGCTTTTGGAAAAGGTACCCATCCTGCTCTGAATCACGGTCAAAATGTCACGGCTCATAATGGTATAACCCTACTCTCTTTTTATCCTTTGTCCGAAAAATTCCTGCGCCCAACAAGGTGTATCATACCGTTTCGTCTTGAAAATTGCAAGGGCTTTTGCTGCAATTTCCCGCTATTCCCGCAGGATCCGCAACTCCTTCTCCGTAAGGGGGCGCCAGCAGCCCGGCTTTAACCCACCCAGCAGCAACGCACCCTCCCGCACCCTCCGAAGGCGCTCCACCTCCAGCCCGGCTGCGGCGCACATACGGCGCACTTGCCGGTTTTTTCCCTGGTGGATCACCACAGCAAGGGTGCGCTCCCCGGTCCGCTCTACCCGGTCTGCGGCAAGAGTCTCCCCCCTGTCCACCACCGGGGCGGACAGAATGGGCAGCGCACGGTCCACGTCTCCCGACACCCACACCCGGTATTCCTTTTCCACCTTGTGGGATGGGTGGGTCAGCCTGTGGGTCAGCGTCCCATCATTGGTGAGCAGCAACAAACCCTCTGAGTCCATATCCAGCCGCCCCACCGGCCACACCCGGTCGGGGCAGTCTGCCACCAGCTGGGCCACCGTCTTTCGCCCTTTTTCATCAGACAGCGTGGTCACATAGCCGCGGGGCTTATTCAGCAAAAGATAAGTATAGCCCGCCGGGGCTGTCAACAGCACACCGTCCACCTCTACCCTATCCCGGTCCGGGTCGGCCTTTTCCCCCAACCGGGCAGTGCTCCCGTTCAACGTCACCCGGCCCGCCTGTATGTACTCCTCTGCCTGGCGGCGGGAGCATACCCCCGCCGCCGACAGCAGCTTCTGCAGCCGTTCCTCCACCGCCGCCACCTCTTTTCACTTGCTATGCCTCACCCCACAGCCGCTGCCACAAATTCAGCGGCTCCCGCACATCCAGCTGTGCTCCGATCCGGGCAACCAGCGGCACCCGGACCACAATTTCGCCGTCTTTTTTCCACACCGCCTCACCAATCGGCGCGCCCGCCTGAAAAGGGGCCTGGATAGACGAGTCCAGATCCACCTCCATAGTCAATGCCTCTCCCGCTTTGAGAGGGTAGCCCATTTCATCTACCGCCACCGCCTCCACACTGGGGACAAGACTCCCCTTTACGGCCACCGAGCCGAGTACCTCCCCTTTCTCACACAGCGTCTGCCGGGGGTAGGCCTGGAAGCCGTAATCCAGCAGCTCGCAGTGGTCGTTCCAGTCATCCCCATCGTTGAGGGTGACGCATATCAAGGTCTGGCCATCCCTTGTGGCGGCAGACACCAGCGTCCGTCCCGCCTTTTCCGTAAAACCGGTTTTCATCCCCACGCAGCCTTCGCAGCGCCACAGCAACTTGTTATGGTTAACAAAGGTTCGGGTTCCAATTGTGACGGACCGGGTGGCGCATATATCCGCTACAGTCTTGTTTTTTAAGCAAGCCTGGGCCAGCAGGGCCATATCATAGGCAGTGGAGTAGTGGTTTTCATCGTTAAGCCCGCTGGGATTGGCAAAAGAACTGTTTTTCATCCCCAGCTCTGCAGCCTTTTGGTTCATCAGGGCTACAAAGTCTGCCTCGCTTCCAGCCGTGTGGCAGGCGATGGCCATTGCCGCATCGTTGCCCGACTGGAGTAGCAGGCCATGCAAAAGCCCCAGCAGTGTGATTTCCTCCCCCGGCTTCAGGTAAATAGAGGAGCCTTCGCTGCCCAGCCATTCCCTTTTGACGCTCACCGTCTCGTCCAGGTTCTCTGCATCTTCCACCGCCACCAGGGCGGTAAGCAGCTTGGTGGTGCTGGCAATGAGGCGGCGCTGGTGGATGTCGTGCTCATAGAGCACCCGGCCGCTCCCGGCATCCATCAAGATTGCGCTGGAAGCGTGTGTGCCCACCGCATCAGCGGGGGGGCATACGGCGGCCAGCACCAGCACAGCCGCCAGCGCGGCGGTCAATTTTCTCACAAAAGGTCACTCCCATCTGAATGGTCAGATGGGAGTAGTATGGCCTTGACCGCCCGGCCTTATCCGGGTGCGGGGTTACAGGGCCCCTTCTCCGCTCTCCCCGGCAGTCTTTTTGTCGATATAACCTGTGACCCGCTCAAACATCTCGGGCACCAGGTCCACCACCCGGCTCACCGTGTCCCCCGGCGGGGGCACCACGGGCAGCAGGCGGACCGAACCGTCCTTCACCACCAGAAAGGCCACAGGGAACACACTGACGCCGGCCCCCGAGCCGCCGCCAAAGTTTTTGGGTACGTTCTGGGTTTTACCGAAGTCGGAACCGCCGGTTGCAAATCCGAAGGACAGCCGGGATACCGGGATCAGGGTCACCCCGTCCTGGGTGACGATGGGCTGGCCTACTACAGTGTTGGCATCCACCATCTCCCGGATTTTGTCCATGGTGGTGTGGAGCACTTCATTGATGGGATGGTTGTTTTCACTCATGACTCAATGCCTCCTGTTTTTTTCTTAAGGGTCCTTCCACTTTTGATCCAAGTAGCCAGCGTTTTCACACCATAGTGCACGCCCAGCGTCACAAGCTGTCCCACCGTGAGGGTAACCGCCGCCCGGACCTCCACCACAGGCTCCGCAATGCTGTAATTTAGGCCAATCTGGAACGAGTGGCGCTTTACCTTGAAATTATTGTCCAAAATGGGCCAGAGCATACCCAGCGCCGCGTTTGCCCTGCCATAACTCAAAGCGGCGGCCGCGGGATCCGTTCCGCCCCAAATCAGCTCCAGTTCCAAATCGTCGATGCGTATTTTACGCTTCAGCGACCCGCAGGCCTGTCCTACAACCGGCAGCAGCTTCATCAGCCGGGACAGGGTGCCGGGCTGGCTTTCCTTATGCTCTTTCTTGTGCTTTTCTGCCGCAGACGATTTTTCTGTCTTCTTTTTTTGCTTCTTTGCCTTTGGCTTCCCAGCTTTTTCTTTCTTTACGACAGGGAACATTCGGAGCTTGACCGGCCCCATCAGGAGGAATGCGAACAGCCCCTCCCCCCCATAGCTCACCCTGCCTCCAATGCGGGCCAGCGAAATAAGCCAGAGGACAGCCAAGATTGCCAGCAGAACCTTCAAAAAGGTCATGCCCCTTCCCCCCCGTTTGGCTCAGGCTCGGATTCGGGCACAGACCCTTCCCCATCCTCCGCTTCCCGGAGCCGGCGCAGCGCCGATTCCATCTCCATGGTGAGCTGAAGATCCTCCTGGCTAGCGGAGGCCAGATCGGGCAGATCTTCCAGGGACGCCAAACCAAAGGAACGCAAAAAGCTTTTGGTGGTTCTAAACTGCATAGGCCTCCCCGGCACCGCCAGGCGTCCCGCCTCCCGGATCAGCCCCCTCTCCAGCAAAAGGCCCACGGTGTATGAACTGTCCACTCCGCGGATCTGCTCAATATAGGCCCTCGTCACCGGCTGGAAGTAGGCGATGATCGCCAATACCTCCAGCGCGGGCTGGGACAGCTTGGCTGGCTTGCGGTTTTCCAGCGCTTTACGGATATACCCCGCCTGTTCCGGCGCGGAGCACATCTGCCAGCTGTTCTCCAGCCGTACCAGCCGGATGCCCCGACGCTCATAGCTGTAATTGTCCGCCAAGCGCTGGCACACGCTGTCCACCGTCTCCCGGTCCTGGCCCAGGGTAAGGCACAGCCGCTCCACACCCATGGGGTCTCCCGCCGCAAAGAGAATGCCCTCAATGGCGCTCTCCAGCTCTTTTAGTTCCACGTTGGGCATTTCCTCCTCTCAATAGCTTTCGATTGTCACATCCACGTCTTCCGGCAGGTCGTCCACCGTGCTGGTGACGGTGCAGTCCTCCGCCGTCCCCGCCAGGTGGATGCGGTTGGCCTTGCAGAGTTCCAAAATTGCCAGGAATGTGGCCACCACCTCAGACCGGCTTCGGCTTGTTTTGAATAGCGCCCGGAACCGGGCCACGCCGAACTGGATCAGCCTGTCCAAAATAGACCGGGCCTTATCCGCCACCGGGTAAGGTTCCCGGCCCACGATGCCCTCAAAAGCGGCCGCCAGGGGGGGAAGCTTATTGTCCGTCCGGGCCAAAACAGCGCGAATCGCTGTCAAGATATCTCCCTTGTCATGGACATATTGGTAAGCGTTTTCCGTCTTCACCGGCTCAGGCTGCTTGGGCAGATAGTCCCGGCCAAACTCATATCGCCCGTTGAGCTCCTCCGTCACGTCCTTGATCTTCACATAGGTCTCCTGGCTCTTGTGCTCCTCCAGGGCTGCCATCAGCTCTTCCATTTCGCTCATGGCCACCTCATCGTCAATGGACAACAGCATACGGGTTTTAATGTATACCAAATGGGCAGCCATGGTGACGAACTCACTGGCCACCTCCAAATTCAATTCTTCCCGCTGGGCCATCCATGCCAGGTACTGCTCCAGCAGCTCGGAGATCTGGATATCCCGGATCTCAATTTTATTTTTGCTCAGCAGGTGAAGGATCAAATCCAGGGGGCCGTCGAAGTCCTCCATATCCTCCTGCTTGGCTTTCACCACCTTCTCCAGGTGGTAGATGGGGGCTTCCATGGCTCCCCTCCTTTCCATAACAGGAATATTATAGCAAAATTTTTCTCAAAAAACAAGGGATAGTATTTTTGTATGGCAGGTTCAGCCGATTACTGCGGCCCCTTTATCTCTCTCCATTCTGTTTCCAGGATTGCCATCAAAATATCATCCGCATATTCTCCCCCGCTTTTGACCGCGTCGCGCAGCACCCCTTCCCTCTTGAACCCGGCCTTAAAATACGCCCTTTCCGCCCTGGGATTAAAGGAATATACGTCCAGCTCCAAGCGGTGCAGCTTTAATTCTTCAAAGGCAAAATCACGGGTTGTCTCTATCATCCAAGTCCCGATTCCTTTTCCTCTCTCGACCGCCTGATAAATGCCGATGCGAAAATTTGCACACCGTAAATCCCAGTCAATCTCATTGATCACACTCTCCCCAATGATGTCGCCATCAGGGGATATCACCAGGAAAAAATATCGGCTGCAGTCCTCAATTGACTTCATAAAAAAGGAGACCACTTCCTCTTTGGAAAAGCTCTCCTTGCAGCCCGTCAATCTGGCCACCTCCGGGTCCAAGGGATCATAATTTTGGGCATAGTATCTTTCCGCGTCATCCGGCCTCGCCAGCCGCATAATATAGCCGCCCTTGCTCCATTGCCTCTCTGCCTTCATTGCCATCCCCTATCCATTCAGCTTTTCCAGCGCCACCTTTGCCGCCATCTGCTCGGCCTCCTTCTTGGTTCGGCCCGCCCCCGTGCCGATCACCTTCCCGTCCACCGACGCCTCCATTTCAAAGCTGCGGCAGTGGTCTGGGCCGCTCTCCCGCGCCAGCTTGTAGCTCACCGCCGCCCCCGGCGTGCGCTGCACCAGCTCCTGGAGGGCTGTCTTATAGTCCCGGTCGGCGGCTTTCTCCTGCTCCTTGTCCAAAATCAGCGCCCGGATAATGGGCCGTACCGCCCCCATCCCCCCGTCCAGGTAGACGGCGGCCAGCATAGCCTCGGTGGCGTCCGCCAGAATGGAGGGCCGCTTCCGCCCTCCCCCCGCATCCTCCCCGCGGCCCAGCCGGAGGCAACGGCCCAATTCCAGTCCCTTCGCCGCCTCATGGAGGCTCCCCTCGCACACCAGGGCCGCCCGGGTGCGGGTCAGCTCCCCCTCCGGCATGTCCGGATGCTCGTGGAACAGATAGTCCGCAACCACCATCCCCAGCACCGAGTCACCCAAAAACTCCAGCCGCTCATTGCTGGTCAGCCCCGCCCCCCGGTGCTCGTTGGCATAGGAACTATGGGTCATGGCGTGCTCCAGTAGCCTTCGATCCCGAAAGCGGTAGCCCAGCTTTTTTTCCAGCTCGTCCATATATATCCTCCACCACGGAAAAAGCCCCGCCTCGGCGGGACTTTTTCTTTCAAGATTGTAAGCTCAGATATCCAAGTGCTCCTGCATATATTTATACAGGTCGCCCACGGTCACGATGGACTCGATGTCCTCACTGTCCATCTCCTCCATCCCGAATTCCTCCTCCAGCGCCATGGACAAATCCATCAGATCCACGGAATCCGCGCCCAGATCATCCACAAAAGCGGAGTCAGCGGTGACGGTCTCGGGGTCTACACCGAATTGCTCGGCGATCAGCTTACACAGTTTTTCGAACATTTTGAGCAGCTCCTTTATGTTGCTTTAATCAACATCATAATAGGAGCTTTCCGGCCCACTGTCAATAGTATTTTTGACAATTTTTTTGTCGTGTTATTCACCGCTTCCGTCAGCGGCAGCAGAATGGGCGGGAAGGCGCATATACTCCACGTTTTCCGTGATGTCCTCCACAATGCCGGATCGGCTGAACTCCACCGCCTGGCGGATGGCGTTCTTCATGGCGTAGCCGTTGGAGGAGCCGTGGGCCTTGATGACCGGCTTGGAAATGCCCAGTAGAGCCGTCCCCCCCACCTCGTTGGCGTCCAGCAGCTTTTTAAAATCCCGCAGCCCATCCTTCATCAACAGGGCGGCAAGCTTGGTCCTGATGCTCTTCATGAACATCTTTTTCATCTCGCGGCTGAGGAACAGCCCCGCGCCCTCCACCGCTTTCAGGAAAATATTTCCGGAGTAGCCGTCCGCCACAATCACATCCACGGCGCCCTCCACCGCCTCCCGGGCCTCCACATTGCCCACGAAGTTGATGCGGCCCTCCTCCTTGGCCTTTTGGAGGAGTTGGTACGCCTCCCGCTGGAGGCCGGTTCCCTTGGAGGGCTCCGCGCCGATGTTCAGCAGCCCAACCCGGGGCTCCGGCCGCCCCAGCACCCGCTCTGCGTAGTAGCTGCCCATAAAGGCGAACTGGAGCAGAAATTCCGGCGTGCCCTCGGCGGTAGCCCCGCAGTCGATGAGCACCGAGCCGCCCCCGCCGGTGGGCACCACCGGCGCCATGGCCGCCCGGCGTATGCCCTTGATCCGCTTTACCAAAAGCGTCGCCCCGGACAGCAGCGCCCCCGTGGACCCAGCAGACACAAAGGCGTCCCCCTCCCCGCTTTTCAGCAGGTTCAGGCCCACGGTGAGGGAGGAGTCCTTTTTCTCTTTAAAGGCGGTGGCAGGATTGTCGCACATCTCCACCACCTGGTCGGCGTGGGTGATGGACAGGCCCTGGGGCAGCTCGGCCACCCCCTCTTTTTGAAGGGCCTCCAAAATCTCCTCCCCCCGGCCCACCAGTACCACTTCCACGCCATACTCCTTAATTGCCTGTAGCGCGCCCTGTACCGGCGCCTGGGGCGCGTTGTCCCCGCCCATTGCATCCACGATGATGCGCATTCCGTCGGCCTCCTTTACAATCTCTCTCTCAGCTTGTCCACCAGCTCCAGCGAACGTTTGGACAGCTCCGCGTTTTTATTGCGCTTGCCCTTTACCCTGTGGTTCAGGGAGGGCATTATGCCGAAATTGATGTTCATAGGCTGAAAATCGGCCACGCCCTCATTGCTGACGTAGGCCGCCAACGCCCCGATGGCGGTCTCCCGTGGGAAGTCCAGCGGCCCCTGCCCCAGCATCCGCCGCGCCAGCTCCACCCCCGCCAGAAACCCGGAGGCGGTGGACTCCACATAGCCCTCCACCCCGGTGATCTGCCCGGCAAAGGCGATGCGCCCGTTCCCTCGCACCCGGTAATAGCGGTCCAGCAGCCGGGGGGAGTTCAGATAGGTATTGCGGTGCATCACCCCATAGCGCACATACTCCGCATTGCGCAGGGCCGGGATCATGGAGAACACCCGCTTCTGCTCCCCCCACTTCAGATGGGTCTGGAAGCCCACCAGGTTGTAGAGCGTCCCAGCGGCGTTGTCCCGACGCAGCTGCACCACGGCGTAGGGCTCCCGCCCGGTTTTCGGGTCGGGCAGCCCTTTGGGCTTCAAAGGGCCGAAGGCCAGGGTCTGCATCCCACGGCGGGCCATGACCTCCACCGGCATACAGCCCTCAAACACGTTTTTGTCCTCGAAGCCGTGAACCTCCGCCTCCTGTGCCTGGCACAGCTCCCGCCAGAAGGCCAGATATTCCCCCTCGGACAGGGCGCAGTTAATATAGTCCGCCGTCCCCCTGCCGTAGCGAGAGGCGAACCATGCGTGGTCCATGTCGATGCTCTCAAAGGTGACAATGGGGGCCGCCGCGTCAAAAAAGTTGAGGTAGCTCCCCTCCGGGAACAGCCCGGCGATGGCCTGGGACAGGGCGTCGGAGGTCAGCGGCCCGGAGGCAATGACCACCTCCCCCTCGGGGATGGACGTGACCTCCCCCTCCTCAACAGTGATATTGGGATGGCTTCGGACGGCGGTGGTGGCGGCGACGGAAAACCCCTCCCGGTCCACGGCCAGGGCGCCCCCCGCCTCCACCCTCGTCTTATCCGCACAGCGCAGGATCAGCGAGCCGCACCGGCGCAGCTCCTCCTTGAGCAGGCCCACGGCGTTCTCCAGCTGATCGGAGCGCAGGGAGTTTGAGCACACCAGCTCGGCAAAGCCGGGGCTGTGGTGGGCGGGGGTCATTTTGCGGGGCTTCATCTCGTACAGCGCGACGGAAATCCCCCGCTGGGCCAGCTGCCAGGCGCACTCGCACCCGGCCAGGCCCGCGCCGATGACGGTTACACGCATAGGCATCGTCCTCTCCCGCGTTTCACGTGAAACGTTAGTTCTATTTTAAGGGGCGTCGGTGCGGCCCACAAGGTAGTCGATGGAAACGCCGTAAAAATCGGCAAGGGCAATCAAAGCATTGATCGTCGGTTCGGTTTGTTCATTCTCATAGTACTGATAACCCCGAATTTTAACGCCCATCAAATCCGCCAACTGCTGTTGCGGAACTTTTCGCTCTTTCCGCAACAGTTTCATGCGTTCGCCGTACATTTTTTATTTCCCCCTCTTTGACACGACATAACTTTGCGTGTATTATATAGATACACGCAAAAAATCGTCGCTTTCGGAGTTGATACTTATGACTGACGCAATGGAAGTCCTCTTTACCTAACGCCCAGGATTGCTGGTCAGGCCCCTCCTCGTGGCTGAACCGCAATACGAAGACGTTCTACGCCACGCAGACAGTCAAGAAGAGCGTCTGCGCGCCCTGCTCAGCGACGAGAGAAAAGAACTTTTGGACGGCCTCATTGACGAGCGGAACACATTGTTCGCGCTCCATGAACAGGCCCTGTTCCGCGCCGGGTTCCAGATCGCCCTGGAATTGTTCCGATAACTCACTCCGCCGCCTTTTTCGTGGTCTTTTTGGCCGTCGTGGCCTTTTTGGCTGTGGTTTTCTTGGCGGACGCGGCCTTTTTCGCCGTTGTGCTCTTGGCGGAGGACGCGGTTTTTTTCGCCGTGCCCTTCTTCTCCGCAGTTTTTTTTGCCGCAGGCTTCTTTTCGGCGCCCCCGCCCTCAGCGGCATCCTCCGTCTTTTTCTTGAAGCCGCCCCGCTTGTCCTCCGGCAGGAAGTTGGAACAGTCCGGGTTTATGCAGAAGGGCCGCTTGAAGCCCCGGCCGGACAGCTTGAACATAGTCCAGCCGCAGATGGGGCAGTTGTCCTTGACAGGCACGTCCCAGGTCATGAAGTCGCACCGCTTGGCCTCCACCTTACTGTTCAGGTGCTCGCAGCAGTAGTAGGTGTACTGCTTGTTGTTCTTCTTGCTCACGCCGGTGCGCTTCACCAGACGGCCCCCGCACTTGGGACACCGCCCGGGCATCTCCACCACCAGCGGCTTGGTGAAGGTGCACTCCGGCCAGCCGGGGCAGGCCAGGAACCGCCCGAACCGGCCCATCTTCACCACCATTTTCCGTCCGCACAGGTCGCATACCTCGTCCGACTCCTCATCGGGCACCTTGATGCGCTCCCCGTCCAGCTCGCTCTCCGCCTTTTTCAGCTCCGCGTCAAAGCCGGTATAAAACTCGCCCAGCACCTGCTTCCACTGGGCCTCCCCCGCCTCCACCTTGTCCAGGCGGCTCTCCATCTGGGCGGTGAAGTCGGTGTCCACGATATCCGGGAATTTCTCCTTCATCAACCCCGTGACCACCTCGCCCAAGGGCGTGGGGCGCAGATATTTGCCCTCCTTCACCACATACTGCCGGTCTGTGATGGTGGAAATAGTGGGGGCGTAGGTGGACGGACGGCCCACCCCCTTCTCCTCCAGCGCCTTGATGAGGGTGGCCTCGGAAAAACGGGCCGGGGGCTGGGTAAAATGCTGGCCGGGGGTCAGCCCGTTCAGCTTCAGCGCCTCCCCCTCCTTCAAATCGGGCAGGGGCGACTGGGGGGCCTCCTCGTCCTCGTCCCGGCTCTCCTCATAAACTGCCGTAAAGCCGTTAAACTTCACA
Organism: uncultured Oscillospiraceae bacterium; assembly: GCA_910588105.1. GTDB lineage: Bacteria > Bacillota > Clostridia > Oscillospirales > Oscillospiraceae > Enterenecus. The sequence goes on from CAJUQD010000009.1 coordinate 62,738, forward strand.
GAAGAGTGGCTGGCCCGGAAGCGGTAGCCCGCAGATTCGGTCTCAATGGTAACGCTGTCGTACACCGCCCCCGCCATTTGGCAGGCCAGAAAACGGCTCCAGATCAGCTTGTACAGCCGGTATTGGTCGGCAGTCAGACTCTTCTTCAAATCCTCTGGAGTGAGATTCACGTCAGAGGGGCGGATGGCCTCGTGGGCGTCCTGGGCGCTTCCCTTGGACTTGAATCGCCGGGTCTTTTCGGGGTAATACTGCCTGCCGTACCGGCTCTGGATAAAGGTTTTTGCCGCCGCCAGCGCCTCCTCCGACAGCCGCAGGGAATCGGTACGCATATAGGTGATGAGGCCCACGGTGCCCACGCCTTGGATGTCGATCCCTTCGTAAAGCTGCTGGGCGATGGACATCGTGCGCTTGGGGATCATGTTCAGCTTCCGGGACGCCTCCTGCTGGAGGGTGGAGGTGGTGAAGGGAGGCGCGGGGGAGCGGTGCTTATCCTGACGCTTTACACTCATCACTGTAAATGATGATTCCTTTACAGACTTCATGATCTCCTGCACCTGCTCCTCGCAGGTTAATTCCATCCGCTTCTCTCTGCCGTAGAATTCCGCCTGGAAGCCGCCCAGATTGGGGGCAATGCGGGACAGGGACGCGGTGATCGACCAATATTCCTGCGGAGTGAAGGCTCGGATTTCCTCCTCCCGTTCCACCGCCAGCCGAGTGGCCACCGACTGCACCCGTCCGGCAGACAGGCCCCGCCGGATCTTCCTCCACAGCAGGGGCGAGAGCTGGTAGCCCACGATGCGGTCCAGCACCCGCCGGGCCTGCTGGGCATCCACCAGATCCTGGTCGATATCCCTGGGGTTTGCAATGGACTCCTTGACCACCTTCTGGGTGATCTCGTTGAACGTGACCCGGCAGGTCTTTTCCTTGGGCACCCCCAGCACGCTTTGCAGGTGCCAGGAGATAGCCTCGCCCTCCCGGTCAGGGTCAGTGGCCAAGTAAATTTTGTCGCTGGCCTTGGCGGACCTGCGCAGCTCCTTGATCACGTCCGCCTTGTCCTTGATGTTCTCGTAGTCCGGCTCAAAGGTGGACACGTCCACCCCCAGCTTGCTCTTGGGCAGGTCCCTGATATGGCCCATGGACGCCTTCACCTCAAAGCCGGGGCCCAGATATTTTCCAATGGTTTTCGCCTTGGCGGGCGACTCTACAATGACCAAATTTGTGTTTGCCATGTTCCTCAACTACTCCATTTTCAATTTGACGGTGGCCCGGAACCTCTTTCCACTCTCCTCCGCCACATAGCCCTGGATTTGCAGCACCGTGAGGGCAGACAGCACCCGCCGGGCGGGAATCTGGGTACGTTCCACCAAATCGTCCGCCTGGATAGTACCGCCGTCCAGCGCCAGCAGTACCGAACGCTGGTCGTCCGTTAGTTTATCCTTGCAGTCCGCCCAGCATAGGCATACCACGTCCTCCTTGGGCGGCGTTTCCTTTGCTTTGCGGGCCTCCTGCTCCTTCGGGATGACGGCCGCCCCCTCCAGCCGCTGCCCTGCCGCCTCCGACGGCAGGGACACGCCCCGGCCCAGCCGCAGCCTGCTGGGGAAGCTGTCCGCAAACTCGCACAGCACGTCGTCCGCCTCCATGATGAGCTTGGCGCAGCCCTCCTGAATGAGGCGGTTGGTCCCCTCGCTCATGGGCGCGTCAATGGGTCCGGGGACGGCGAACACCTCCCGGTTTTGATCCAGCGCATGGTTGACGGTGAGCAGAGTGCCGCTGGCCCGGGCGCTCTCCACCGCGATGACGCCCACGGACAGGCCGCTGATGATGCGGTTGCGGACAGGAAAATGCTCGCCCCGGTGGTCAGCCCCTGGCGGGTACTCGGAGATCAGCGCCCCCACCGCCGCCACATCCTCATAGAGCTCCCTATGATAGGCGGGGTACACCCGGTCTATGCCGCCCGCCAGCACAGACACCACCGGCCCGCCAACCTTCAAGGCCCCCCGGACGGCGGAGGCGTCGATACCCTGGGCCATGCCGGTGACCACCAGCGCGCCCTTTCGGGTCAAATCAGCGGACAGCTTGGCAGCCGCTTGAACTCCGTACGGCGTGGCCTGCCGGGAACCCACCATGCCAATGGCGGCCTCGTTGTCAAAGGCAAACTGCCGCCCCTTCCAGTACAGCACCATGGGCGGCTGGGCAATGGCTTTCAGCCGCTCCGGGTAGGCGGAATCCTGGAGGGTGAGCAGCTGGATGCCATACCGCTCACAGTCTCCCAGCACCACATCGGCCTGGTCCAGCGCTTTGTTCATCAGGGAGCGGATAGCGGCGTCCGTCAGCCCACCCACCATTCGGTATGCCTGCTCGTCAGCGGCATGGACCAGCTCCGGGGTTCCAAAGTGCTCCAGCACCCGCACGGCGTTCTGTCCTGCCAGCCCCTTGCGCAGTGTGAGCCAAATCCAATGCTTTAGATTGGACATATTTCCGCCTCCCCTGTCCCTCTCTTAGTCGTTGCGCGCCATTTCCCACAGCACCACCGACGCGGCCACAGCGGCGTTCAGCGATTCACACCGCTTTCGCATGGGAATCCTGACTGTTTTCTGGCAATGGTCCAGCGCCTCCCGGGATACCCCCCGGCCCTCGCTGCCGATAACCACCGCCGCCCTGTCCAAGCAAACCGACCGCACGTCTGCTGTGTCCTCCTGGAGGGCTGCCGCATACAAGGATATGCCCGCCCGCTCCAACCGCCCTGCCGCCGCCGCCAGCGTACATTCGTATGCGGGCAGGCGGAATACCGCCCCCATGGTGGCCCGCACCGTCTTTGGATTCCAGGGATCCGCGCAGCCATTACATAAAATAAGCCCTTCTGCCCCAAAGGCGTCTGCAGTGCGCCAGATAGTACCCACGTTGCCGGGATCCTGCACCCCGTCCAGCAGCAGATATCGGCTTCCCCCCAGCGGGTCAGGCAACGCTAGATTTTTCCCCTTACAGATAAAAACGATACCCTGGGGACTCTGGGTATCCGCGATGGATGCTAGAAGGGCGTCTCCCACCTCCGCCACCCGCACCTGGGCGGGCAGCTCCAACAAGGGCACGCCAGGGGCGCAGATCACCGCCTCCACCTCCACGCCCCAGCGCAGGGCCTCGCCCAGCAGCTTGGGTCCCTCAGCAGCAAAGGCTCCTTCCGCCCTGCGGAATGCCCGGCGGCTGTTCAGCTTCCGCACCCGGCTGAGCAGGGAGTTCGCCTTGCTGGTGATAATCTCTCGCTCCATAGCCTTTTCCCCCTCTTCCCAATGCGTAAAAGCATACCGGCGGCTGTGCCGGTATGCTTTTGGGGCAGTTTCTTAGTCCAACGGCTTCATCGTGGGGAATTGTTTTCCTACACCGCACACCGATACATAAGTTATCAAATCGCACTAATTCATACCAGTTTTCCTGACTTTCTCAACACATTATTACTTGGCGTTACACCGTGTATTCCGTGATTTGTCGTAAAACTCAGCTTATCTTAATTTTGCCCTCCAGGTTGGCAAACGATTCCATCTTCTTCTCTTTGGTGGCCTCGTTATATACGTCCATCGTTGTTTCAATATTCCGATGCCCCATGATTTCCTGGATAACCTTGATATTCGGCTCGTTCTTACAAAGCCTTGTGCAAAAAATGTGCCGCAGGTTGTGAACGGAGAAATCTGGTAACCGAACCGCCCCAGTTTCACCTGCCTCAATGTTGTGACTCCGAATGATGCGCCAGATGGCCCGATTAGCTAGATGTGGAATGTGGACCTCCTGAAAACGATTTTGGAAGATAAAACCGAAATAGCCATCTATCTCGGATCGTGTGAAGCCATGCTCCATTTGTTTCAGGTTCTCGTCTAACAAGGCCCGCTTTACATCATCAAACATCGGAATAATGCGAATACCTGCTTTCGTCTTCGGGGTTGTGATGTGGATCTCCATATTCCCAGCTTCCGCAACTCGATAAATAAGGTTGTGTTTTATATCAATCATTTTACCTTTGAAATCGCAGTCTTCCCACCGAAGACCAAGGCACTCGCCTATCCTTATTCCAGTACCAAGCAACACGGCAAACAAGTTAGGCCAGTGGCGGCAAGTTGGAAACCGTGCCACAAAATCAACGAATGCCTCCTGTTCAGGCGCTGTCAGTGCGTGACGCTTAGGCTTCTCCCAGTCATGGCTCTTCTTGATTTCAGCGATTGCCCCATCGGTAGGGTTGATACGAATGTAACCGTCCTTGAGCACCACGTTAAAAACTGTCTGGATGATTTCAACGCCGTTTGGCTTAAATCCGCGTTTCAGAAGCTCGCCATAGAATTTCTTTATGTCGCTGACCTGACACTGACAATATCCCGCATTCCAATATTTTCTTTGATGCACTTTGCGTACATATATTTATAATTTGTTTGGGTAGATGCCTTGAGCTCATACTTGGTTGGGATATAGCATTTTCAAAAATCATTGAGCGTCATCCTGGCAGCGGCAAATGAGTTAATACCATCTTGCATATCACGGAGCACCTTTGCCTTCATATCCCTGAGCACTTCACAGGCACGCTTCTTCGGTGGCATCTTGTCACTAGAAACTAATCTCCAGCTATATAGGCTTCTTCGCACCCCTTTCGCTTCCACATACTTGTACTCATATTTTCCATCGGCACGCTGGTTCTCCCCTGTTCTGAGAAGACGGCCTTTGCTGTCTCGTCTCTTTTCTGACATGGATACCTTTTTCAGAAAAAGATATGGTAAGGCTTGAGTATTATACCATGTCTTTCAGTGGATTTCAAGTAATAGAATCACATCATCAAATGGAATCACAATCATCAAGGTACTCTTCCAGCCTTTTGCGGCAAATAAGCTGATGATTCCCATTCCACACCGACAAGTTTTTTCGGGATTTTTGTCAAGGAGATCGCGGAATTTATGTTCACCGATACCGAAGGAAGCGCTGATTTAATCCCCTAAAATGATAGAAGATGTGATAAAATAAGGAAAAAGGGGGCACGGGGTATGAAACAGGAAAGTATCAGCGACATGGAGTACAGCTGCCGGAAGAAAAAACAAAACGGGAAGAATTTCTGGAGATCATGGACGAGATCATTCCAGGGGAGGAATGGGTGTCTCTGATTGTGCCGCACTACCCCAGCGGGAAACGAGGACGTCCGCCCATTGAGATCGAAACCACACTGCGGATGTATCTGCTGCAATGCTGGTTCAACTTGTCCGACGAAGGGGTGGAGGACACCATTTATGACAGTTATGCCATGCGCAGGTTCATGGGGATCAACTTTTTCGAGCAGGATGTCCCGGATGCCACGACCTTGCTGCACTTCCGTCGCCTGCTGGAGGAGAAAGGCATCGGTAAGCTGTTTTTTGACGCAATCAACCGCTGTCTGGAGAGGGCGGGCCGGATGATGCGGGGCGGCACGATCGTAGATGCTGCGCTGATCAGCGCCCCAAGCTCGACCAAGAATGCGGAAAAAGCGGGATCCCGAGATGCACCAGACGAAAAAGGGAAACCAGCGGCATTTCGGTATGAAATGTCACACTGGCGTGGATGCGGGCAGCGGTTTTGTGCATACGGTGAAGGCCACCGCCGCCAATGTCCATGATGTCACTGTAGCGTCGGGGCTTCTGCGGGAAGACGACGAGGTGGTCTATGGGGATAGCGCCTACCTTGGGATAGAGAAACGGGTGGAAATCAGAAACAGCCCCCAGCGTTCTGCCATTGAATACCGTATCAATCGCAGACCGGGCCGGCTGCCCAAGGTTTCAGAGCCTGTTTAAAATCTTCTAATGAGGATGGCAATGAGGGCAAACGTGAGAA
>CAJUQD010000010.1 GCA_910588105.1 uncultured Oscillospiraceae bacterium
CAACCTCTCAGTCCGGCTACTGATCGTCGCCTTGGTGGGCCGTTACCCCGCCAACCAGCTAATCAGACGCGAGCTCATCTCAGAGCGATAAATCTTTGACAGCCAGGGAGATGCCTCCCAGCTGTATCATGCGGTATTAGCGGCTGTTTCCAGCCGTTATTCCCCACTCCAAGGCAGATTGCTCACGCGTTACTCACCCGTCCGCCACTTTCCCCACCTTCACTTGGACGAATCCTCGATCCAATGGTTCTCGTTCGACTTGCATGTGTTAAGCACGCCGCCAGCGTTCATCCTGAGCCAGGATCAAACTCTCAATAAAATGGTATCTAAACGCTTGCGCGCCTAAACCAAATTTATCGAAGCTTTCCTTAGCTTCAAAATAGAATTGATGAGACCCTTCATCGCGCTGTTTCCAGCGCTTTGAAGGACTCAATAGTCCTTCTGGTGCTTTTTGTTCTTTCGTTGTTTAATTTACAAGGTGCATTCCCTTTGCCCCGCCTCTTGCGCCCCCTCAGGGCCCGTCATGCGGAACTCCGTTATTCTACCACGCCGCCCGAGCTTTGTCAAGTACTTTTTTCGATCCCTCGAAACTTTTTCCTCGCCGCCCGCTCCCGCAGGCCCCTCTCGGTTGGCGCTCAGTTATATTAGCAAATCCTCCCCAAATTGTCAACCCCCTTTTTCAACTTTTTTCGATTTTTTTCTGGGCGGCTTTTTAGGCTGGACCAACCCCCTAATTTCACCTGCCCGCGGCGGTGCCTTCCCGTCTTACCCGTCTTCGCCCCGGATCCTTTCCCCCGCCGCGCTTTTGCTCTTGCGAAACCGCCCCGCCTGTGTTACCCTAAGTACACCTTATTGTATATTGATCCCAAGGAGGTCTCACCATGCCCATCCGAATCCCCGACTCTCTCCCCGCCACCGGCGTGCTGGAGGGCGAGAATATCTTTGTTATGACGGAGCGCCGCGCCCTGCACCAGGACATCCGCCCCCTGAACCTGCTTATCCTCAACCTGATGCCCACCAAAATTGTCACCGAGACCCAGCTGCTGCGCAAGCTGTCCAACACCCCCCTCCAGGTCAACGTACAGCTGCTCCAGACCAGGAGCCACACCTCCCAGAACACCGACATCGCCCATCTGCAATCTTTCTACACCACCTTTGACCAAGTACGGGACCAGCAGTTCGACGGCATGATTATCACCGGCGCGCCGGTGGAAAACCTGGAGTTTGAGGAGGTGGACTATTGGGACGAGCTGTGCGAGATTATGGACTGGACCCGCATCCACGTCCACTCCACCTTCCATATCTGCTGGGGCGCCCAGGCGGGGCTTTACCGCCACTACGGCGTCAATAAGCGCACCCTTCCCCGCAAACTGTCCGGCGTGTACGAGCACACCATCATCCGCAGGCGGTCTCCCCTGTTCCGGGGGTTTGACGACCACTTCTGGGCCCCCCACTCCCGCTACACCGAGATCACCATGGAGCAGCTGCTGGAAAAGCCGGAGCTGGAAATCCTGGCCCTTTCCCACGAGGCGGGGGTGTTCGGGGTGAAGAGCGCGGACAACCGCCGCTTTTTCATCTTCGCCCACCCGGAGTACGACGGCGACACCCTGGCCCAGGAGTATTTCCGGGACGTGAAGCGGGGGCTTGACCCCGACCTGCCCGCTCACTATTTCCCCGGCGGCAACCCCAGCATGTCCCCCATCGTCAACTGGCGCAGCGCCGGGCAGCTGCTGTACACCAACTGGCTGAACTACTACGTCTATCAGACCACCCCATACGACCCCACCCGGATCTCCCTGGAGCCCCAGGAGTAGGCCCATGCTGCAAATTTCAAACCTCACCCTCCCGGTGGACGGCGGCGAGGCTCTGCTGCGAAAGAAAGCCGCCCGCGTCCTGGGCGTCCGCCCGGCCGACATCCTGGGGCTGTCCCTCCACCGCCAGTCCATCGACGCGCGGAAGAAACATGACGTGCATCTGGTCTGCACGGTCCGTCTTACATTAAATAATGAAGGGGCCGTCCTTCGGCGGGCCCCCCGGGGTGTGGAGGCGGTGGCGGACGTGCCCTATGCGCCGCCCCCCTTAGGCCGCGCCTCCCCCCTGCCCCCGGTGGTGGTGGGCATGGGCCCGGCGGGGCTGTTCGCGGCCCTCACCCTGGCCCGCGCGGGCCTGCGGCCCGTCGTGCTGGAGCGGGGCCGGGACGTGGACCGGCGCACCCGGGATGTGGAGCGTTTTTGGCAGACCGGGCTGCTCTCCCCCGTCTCCAACGTCCAGTTCGGCGAGGGGGGGGCGGGGACGTTTTCCGACGGCAAGCTGTCCACCGGGGTGAACGACCCCCGCATCTCTCACGTTTTTGACGTGTTCGTGTCCCACGGCGCGCCGGAGGACATTAAGTGGTCCCACAAGCCCCACATCGGCACCGACGTGCTGCGCGGCGTGGTCAAGTCCATGCGCCGGGAGCTGCTGTCGCTGGGGGCGGATATCCGCTTCGGCCACCAGCTCACCGGCCTATCCCAGGCGGGCGGGCGGCTGGCCGCCCTCACCGTCCAGGCGGAGGCGGGCGCTTACAGCCTTCCCTGCGACGCGCTGGTGCTGGCCCCCGGCCATTCCGCCCGGGACACCTTTCAAATGTTATATGAGTCCGGCCTGCCCCTGGAGCGCAAGGGCTTCGCCATCGGCGTGCGCATTGAGCACGCCCAGGCGGCGGTGAGCCGCGCCCAATTCGGCACCTTTTGGGACAGGCTCCCCGCCGCCGACTATAAGCTGGCCTGCCACCTGCCCTCGGGCCGGTCGGCCTTCACCTTCTGCGTGTGCCCCGGCGGGCAGGTTGTGGCCGCCGCCAGCGGGGCGGGCCAGGTAGTCACCAACGGCATGTCCCTCCGGGCGCGGTCCGGGGCCAGCATCAACGGCGGATTTCTCGTTGGGGTGAACCCGGCGGACTTCGGCGGGGACGATCCCCTGGCCGGGGTGCGCTTCCAGGAACAGTGGGAACGGGCCGCCTTTGCGGCGGGCGGGGGCGGCTTCCGCGCCCCGGCCCAGCTGGCGGGGGACTTTCTGGCGGGCCGTCCCTCCGAGGGCCCCCGCTTAATCCTGCCCACCTACCGCCCCGGCGTCACCTGGGGCAGCCTGGACGGCGTCCTTCCCGCCTATGTGCTGGACACATTGCGGGACGCCCTCCCCCTATTTGACCGCAAGCTCCGCGGCTTCGCCCACCCGGACGCGGTACTCACCGGGGTGGAAACCCGCTCGTCCTCCCCAGTGCGGATTTTGCGGAACGCATCTCTCCAGTCCCCCGCCCTGCCGGGGCTGTATCCCTGCGGGGAGGGGGCGGGCTACGCCGGGGGCATCACCTCCGCTGCCGTGGACGGGATCAAGGTGGCGGAGGCCGTCATCCGGGGCTGACGCGCTGCTCACAACGGCTCCGCGACCTGTAGCCGTGCTCCGCCTGTTCGCGGCGCGCGGGCGGTCAGCCTCCTTGTCACGCTCGGATTGGCCGTGCGGCCAGGTCGCTTTCCCTCCGACTCGGGCTGGTGTCCGGGCCGCCTCGCGTCCCTCCCCTCGCTCCGATCCAAGCTCCCCTGCGCGGCTATCCTCGCGCTCTTGACTTCTCCGCAACCTCAAATTTACACCCCGCAACCCAAACGCAACAGCAAATTGGTGGCCTGGGCGGGATGCTCCGCTCTAAAATGGGGGCATATTGAAAGGAGGTCATCACCATGACATTCGGTGAAAATCTGCAATTCCTGCGCAAGCGCGCCAACCTGACCCAGGAGGACCTGGCGGAAAAGATGGAGGTCTCCCGCCAGTCGGTGAGCAAATGGGAGTCCAACCTCTCCTACCCGGAGACGGACGCCATCCTGCGTCTGTGCTCCCTGTTCCACTGCGATATGGACACCCTGCTCCGCGGGGACGTGTCCCGCCGCTTCGGCGAGGACGCCTCCCTCTGGGACAAGCACATGAACGGCTTTGCCGCCGCCATCGCGGGCGGGGTGGGGCTGGTGCTGCTGGGCGTCACCCTTCTCATGCTCCTGGGCGAATTCTTCGGCTGGGTGATGGCGGGCGGGGTGGTCTTTTTCCTGTTCCTCGCCGCCGCCGTCACCATTTTCATCGTCTCCGGCATGAATCACGACATCTTCCTGCGCCAGCACCCCGGCATCGGCCCCTGCTACGACAAGGAGGAGATGGACCGCTTCGAGCGCCGCTTCCCCCTGCTCATCGCCGTCCCCGTGGTGCTGCTCCTGCTGGGCCTCACCGCCATGATCCCCATGGACATGAACGCCCCCGCCCGGTTCACCAAGGACCAGTGGGACGCCGTGTGCGGCGGGCTGTTCCTGCTGTGCGTCACCATCGCCGCCTCCGCCCTCACCTGGGCGGGCATCCAGCACTCCAAATACGGCTTCCCGGAGGAGAAGATGACCCCCGGCGAGCGCAAGGTGGGCCGGATCTGGGGCGTGGGCAAGGTGGGCCGGATCTGGGGCGTGGGCATGGTGGCCGCCACTGCGCTGTACGTGGGCCTGGGCTACGGGCTTGACCTGTGGAAGCAGGCCGCGCCGGTCATCTATTCCGTGGCCGCCCTGCTGTGCGCGGCCCTCACCATCCTGGTAAAAAAAGACGACGAAGCATAAAGGAGGCCCCGCCATGGTAGAGCGCCGCCCGGACTATTACACACAATTTCACTGCCTGGGCGGCGCCTGCCCGGACACCTGCTGCCGGGACTGGTCTGTGGTGCTGGATGAAGACGCCCTGGCAGACTATGCCGCCGCCCCCGCCCCCCTGGGGGAGCGCATCGCCCGAAATCTCGCCACCGACGGGGACGGGGACGTGTGCTTCTGCCTGGACGAGGCTGGGCTGTGCGCCCTGCTCACCCCCGGCGGCCTGTGCGCCATCCAAAAAGACTGGGGGGAGGGGCATCTTTGCGCCCACTGCGCCGCCTACCCCCGGTTCACCGAGGAGTACGGCTGCCTGACGGAGACCGCTCTGGCCGTCTCCTGCCCGGAGGCCGCCCGGCTTTTGCTGGAGGCCCCCCGGTTCTCCCTCGTCGAGACATACGACGGCATGGACGATCTCCCCTTTGACGGCGTGGACCCGGGACTGCTGTCCATGCTGGAGGGCAGCCGTGCCCAGATCCTGGCCCTGCTGGACGGCGGCGAGGAGACCATCTGGGACAGGCTGCGCGCCATGCTGGGCCGGGCCAAGACCCTGGAAACCTCCATTTTTGCCGCGGACTCCCGCCGGGACTATCCCTTCCCACCTCCGCCCATCCCGGGCCTTTTCCAGGCCTCCGCCGTCTGGCTGCTGGACCTGCTCTCGGAGCTGGAACCCCTGCGCCTGGACTGGCCTAACCTGTTGAGGGAGCGCGCCCAGCAGCTCGCCGCCCTGTCCGAAAGGGAGTACGCCGCCCTGCGGATCCGATACGCGCAGGCCAACCCCCGCTGGGAGCGCCAGCTCACCAACCTGGCCTGCTATCTGGTGTTCCGCCACTGGCACAAGGCGGTCAACGACGACGCGCTCTATGGCCGCGCCGCCTTCGTGTGCGCCGCCTGCGCCGTCTTATACCACCTCTCCCTGTTCCAGCCGGGGGAGGAGGCCGCGTTGTGGACCCGGTTCAGCCGGGAGGTGGAGCACAATGAGGACAATCTGGGCGAGCTGATCTGGGCGCTGTCCGAGCCGGACGCCCTGCCCCCGCCGCTCACAATTTGAGAAGAGGAGATGAGCCTATGTCACAGTATCTCAGCGGCCACGTCCGCCTGGGGGACGATTTGACCAGCGTGGTCATCCTGGACCAGACCCTGCTGCCCAACGAGGTCAAGTACCTCACCCTGCGCGCCCCGGAGGAAATGGTCGAGGCCATCCAATCCCTGCGGGTGCGGGGGGCCCCGGCCATCGGCATCTGCGCCGGCTACTGCCTGGCCGCGCTGGCCCAGCAGCGGAAAGGCCTGCCACCGGACCGCTTTCGCGCCGAGCTCCACCGGCTGTCCGCCCGCCTCAACGCCTCCCGGCCCACGGCGGTCAACCTGAGCTGGGCGCTGGGCCGCCTGGGAAGGCGGGCCCACGCCATGGGGGACGCCGCCCCCGCCGCCGTCGCCGCCGCCCTGCGGGAGGAGGCCATTGCCATCCACCAGGAGGACGTCGCCATGTGCCGGGCCATCTCGGAGCACGGCCTCACCCTTCTCCGGGACGGGGACGGAGTGCTCACCCACTGCAACGCCGGGCCGCTGGCCACCTCCCAATACGGCACCGCCCTGGGCCCCCTCCTGCTGGGGACGGAGCGGGGGATGCGCTTCCGGGTGTTTGCCGACGAGACCCGCCCCCTGCTCCAGGGGGCCCGCCTCACCGCCTACGAGCTTCACCAGGCCGGGGTGGACGTAACCCTCATCTGCGACAACATGGCCTCTATCGTGATGAAAAACGGCTGGGTGGACGCCTGCTTCGTGGGCTGCGACCGGGTGGCCGCCAACGGGGACGCCGCCAACAAAATCGGCACCAGCGGCGTGGCCATCCTGGCCAAGCACTACGGCATCCCCTTCTACGTCCTGGGCCCCACCTCCACCATCGACCTGGACTGCCCCACCGGGGATGATATCCAAATCGAACTCCGGGACCCGGAGGAGATCAAGTCCAAATTCTACGCCCGGCCCATGGCCCCCGCAGGGGTGAAGTGCTACAACCCCGCCTTCGACGTGACCGACCACACCCTCATCTCCGGCATCGTCACAGAGAGGGGGATCTGCCGCCCGCCCTACGGCCAATCCCTGGCGGCGCTGATCCCCCCTCTTGACAATTCCCCCGCCCGGTGATAAGCTATCCCCTGAAAAATTGACACTGGAGGGGTATTTATGCCCGAGGAAAATAATCCGTATACTTTTGAAAACGAGCAGTACCGCAAGACCTACTGGCACACCTGCTCCCATGTGCTTGCCCAGGCCATGAAGCGCCTCCACCCGGAGGTGAAGCTGGCCATCGGCCCGTCCATCGACAACGGGTTCTACTACGACTTCGACACCCCCCAGCCCTTCACCGAGGGGGAGCTTGCCCAGCTTGAGGCCGAGATGCGCAAAATCTGCAAGGAAAAGCTGAAGCTGGAGCGGTTCGAGCTGCCCCGGGCCGAGGCGCTGGCGTTCATGGAGGAGAAGGGCGAGCCCTTCAAGGTGGAGCTTATCAACGATCTCCCCGAGGGCGAGGCCATCTCCTTCTACAAGCAGGGGGAGTTCACCGACCTGTGCGCCGGCCCCCACCTGGACTCCACCGGGCGCATCAAGGGCAATGCCCTGAAGCTCACCGCCTGCAACGCCGCCTATTGGCGTGGGGACTCCAACCGGGAGACCCTCCAGCGCATCTATGGCATCGCCTTCCCCAAGAAGGACGAGCTGGACGCCTACCTCCAGCGCATTGAGGAGGCCAAGAAGCGGGACCACCGCCGCCTGGGCAAGGAGCTGGGCCTGTTCATGCTCCGGGACGAGGGCCCCGGCTTCCCCTTCTTCCTGCCCAAGGGGATGGTGCTGAAAAACACCCTCATCGACTACTGGCGGCAGGTGCATAAGAAATACGGATACGTGGAAATCTCCACGCCCATCATGCTCAACCGCCAGCTCTGGGAGCGCTCCGGTCACTGGGACCACTACAAGAACAATATGTACACCACCGTCATCGACGACGTGGACTTCGCCGTCAAGCCCATGAACTGCCCCGGCGGCATGCTGGTGTACGCCAGCGAGCCCCACTCCTACAAGGAGCTGCCCCTGCGGGTGGGCGAGCTGGGCCTGGTCCACCGCCACGAGCTGTCGGGGGCCCTCCACGGCCTGTTCCGGGTGCGCTGCTTCACCCAGGACGACGCCCACGTGTTCATGACCCGGGACCAGATGAAGGACGTGATCCAGGAGACGGTGCGGCTGTTCGACGAGGTGTACTCCACCTTCGGCCTGTCCTACACCATTGAGCTGTCCACCATGCCGGAGGACCACATCGGCACCGTGGACGAGTGGGAGCGCAACCAGGACATCCTGAAGGACGCCATCACCGGCATGGGCAAGGAGTTCGTCATCAACGAGGGGGACGGCGCGTTCTACGGCCCCAAGCTGGACTTCCATCTGGCCGACGCCCTGGGGCACACCTGGCAGTGCGGCACCATCCAGCTGGATTCCCAGCTCCCCGAGCGGTTCGAGCTGGAGTACACCGGCGAGGACGGCCAGAAGCACCGCCCCGTGATGATCCACCGGGTGGTGCTGGGCTCCATCGAGCGGTTCATCGGCAGCATCACCGAGCACTTCGCCGGGGCGTTCCCGGCCTGGCTGGCCCCGGTGCAGGTGAAGGTGCTGCCCGTCACCGACCGGGCGGAGGGGTATGCCGCCCAGGTGGCCGCCAAGCTGGACGGGCTGGGCTTCCGCTGCGAGGTGGACGCCCGGAACGAGAAGATCGGCAAGAAGATCCGGGAGGCCACCCTGGAGAAGGTCCCCTACATGCTGGTGGTAGGCGACCGGGACATGGAAAACGGCACCGTCTCCCCGCGCCACCGCTCCGGCGAGGACCTGGGGGCCATGGGGCTGGACGACTTCGCCGCCCTGCTGGGCGAGGAAGTCAGGAGCAAGGCAATCAAGTAAAACGGAGAGCCGCCGGGAAATCCCGGCGGCTCTTTTACGGCAGAAGCGTCTCATATGGCACATTCAAAATATCCCGCATGGCACGCAGCTCCACAGCATAGATATGCCGAAGGCCGACTTCCATTTTCGCCACAGCGCTTCGGGTCACGTCACAATCACGGGTTTGCAGCTGTGCGGCCAGCTGTTCCTGGGTCATTCCACGCGCCTCCCGGGCGGCGCGGATTTGCCGCCCTACTATGGAATCATAGGCATAATCCACACCGTCACCCTCTTCGCACTCATATCCGCACAAACTTTAACTTGATATTACCCTAAGTTTGTGCTATGATTGCACCTATATAAGTGCAATCAAAAATTTAAGAGGAGTGCCCCGCTGTGGAATGCTTGAAGCCCGACCCCAACGCACCCTATCATAAAATGTACACAACTCTGTTCAAGGCGATAACGGCGGCACTGTACATGATGGAGGACAGCGAATTTATGAAGGCGCGTGCGGTACTCATGCGTGCCCAGCAGGAGACGGAGCAGCTGTACATTGACGCGCAGCAGTAAGCAAGGGAGCATTTGCCCCCTTGCTTTTTTCGTCAATCTATGGTATATATGATTGCAATACCTTGCCAAAGGTAAATCTTTACTTATCGTAGGAGTTGATTTGTCCTCATGGACCCGGATAGTATGATACTGCTGGCCGTGCTGGTGGTCATGGTGGCCATGTCCGGCTACTTTTCCGCCACGGAGACGGCCTTCACCTCCCTCAACCGCATCCGCCTGAAGAGCCGCGCTGACAACGGCGACAAAAAGGCGGAAAAGACCCTGGCCCTGGCCGAGGATTACGACAAGCTGCTCTCCACCATCCTCATCGGCAACAACATCGTCAACAACGTGGCCGCCACCCTGTCCACCCTGCTGTTCATCAAGCTCATCGGCCAGGCCAACGGCCCGGCGGTGTCCACCATCGTGCTCACCGTGGTGGTGCTCATCTTCGGCGAGATCTCCCCCAAGAGCCTGGCCAAGGAATCCCCCGAGGCCTTCGCCATGTTCTCCGCCCCTCTGCTGCGGCTGTTCATGGCGGTGCTCACCCCGCTGAACTTCCTGTTCGGCCTGTGGAAAAAGCTGCTCACCCGCCTGTTTCACAAGTCCGAGGACGAGGGCATCACAGACGAGGAGCTGGTGACCATGGTGGAGGAGGCGGAGGACCAGGGCGGCCTGGACCGGGAGGAGAGCCAGCTCATCCGCTCCGCCATCCGCTTTGACGACCTGGAGGCCGGGGACATCCTCACCCCCCGGGTGGACGTGGTGGCGGTGGACGAGGGCTCCACCCTGGAGGAGGTGGCGTCGGTGTTCGCCGCCGAGGGCTACTCCCGCCTGCCCGTATACCACGAGAGCATCGACGACGTGGTGGGGGTCATCCACCAGAAGGACCTGTTCTCCGCCCGCTACCACGGCCGGGACCAGCTCAAACCCCTGGTGCGCCCGGTGCTGCACATCACCGCCCTGACCAAGATCGACGACCTCATGCGCCAGTTCCAGCGCACCAAGACCCAGATGGCGGTGGTGGTGGACGAATACGGCGGCACCGAGGGCATCCTCACCATGGAGGACATTGTGGAGGAGCTGGTGGGCGAGATCTGGGACGAGCACGACGAGGTGGTGGAGGAATTCCGCAAGCAGCCCGACGGCAGCTACCTCATCGCCTGCTCCGCCGATCTGGACGACCTGTATGACCTGTTTGAGGTGACGGGGGAGTGCGACGCGGCCACCGTGTCCGGCTGGGTGCTGGAGCAGCTGGGCCGGGTGCCCGAGCCGGGGGATCGCTTTACATGGGAAAACCTGGACGTGACTGTCACCCGCGCCGAGCACCACCGGGTGCTGGAGATCAGGGTGGTAGTCCTGCCCCCTACGGAAGAGGAAGAGGAAAAATAAGCGCGGCCCCCGGTCTGATGACCGGGGGCCGTTTTTCACCGTCTCTTTCGTTTTTTCACCATTGCCAGCGCCAGCCCCGCCAGGGACAACGTCCCCAGCCCGATTCCCAGAACCAGTCCCTGCGGGGTGTAGCACAGCTCCACCTCATGTTCGCCGGCGGGCAGGTCTAGGGCCAAAAACGTATCCAGCCACGTCCCCATTTCCGCCTTTTCGCCGTCCACATAGGCCGTCCAGCCGTCCTCCGCGGGGATGGTAGTCACCAGGGTTTTATCCCCGCCGGACGAGGCCGACAGCCGCACCCGGCCGTCCTTGCCCACCGATGTGACCTCCACGTTGTTCAGCTCCTCCGCCGCCCCGCGCAGCACCTCCCGGTCAAAGCTCCACAGCGTCCCCTCCCAGTAGGTATCGGGGTGGAGTACCGTCACCGTCCACTCCTCGCCGGGGGCGGGCGCACCCAGGCAGTGGACGCAGGCCAGCAGGTCATTGCTGACGGACACCACCCGCTCGCCGTTCACCAGCACCTGCGTCACCCCCTTGGCGGACAGGTCGGCGTAGATGGGCCGGCCCTCCCCGGTGAGGGTGAACACCGTCTCCCCCGCCCCGTTGTCCGTCCCGTCGGCCACCGGGGCAAACGCCGCGGCCTCCCGCCCCAAAAGGCCGCCCAGCAGGTTGTTCTGCCGCTCAAAGGGGCCGCCCCCCTCCAGCTCCGGCCCGCATTCCGCCGCCAGGAAGGCCAGGGGCAGCGTATCCGGGTTTTTCCACAGGGTCATCCCCCCCGCCTGGGCCACCCGCTCATAGCCGGGCCGCCCGTCCCGGCTGATGACATACCCCACGTCCAGCACCGCGTCGGTGACCGGGGTGGACCCCCGGTAGGAGCACCAATACCAGGACTGGGCAAATCCCAGCTTCTTGAGCAGGCGGTTCACCCCGTAGTGGTACAGGCTGCTGTAGTGGGTAATGCCCGGATATCCCTGCGCCAGCGGGTTATTGTGACCCCGGTCCGCGGTAGAGCCCAGCCGGGCAAACCGCGGACCGGCGTCCAGCCTGGACGCCGACACCAGCTGGGCGGTGGCGGTATAGCTGTCCCGGTAGCCCTGGCAGGAATCGGAGCCGTACCGCTCCTGCATGCCGGACGTCAGGGCCCGGGCGTTCCACCCCAGCTCCGCCACCGTAAACACCGCCAGGGCCAGCGCCGCGCCCCGCTCCAGCCCCCGTTTCCGTTTTTTCAGCGCCTCCAGCACCCGGGGCAGGGCCTGGACGGCCAGATACAGCAAAAAGAAGGAAAACAAAAATGCGTACCGAAAGGGGAACCAGTTGGGCATACGGAATACATGCCAGGCCTTGTCCAGCGGCGAGAACAGCATGGACAAAAACAAAACCAGCAGCACCCCCCGCTCGGCCACCTTCTCCCATTCATAGGAATCCCGGCCCAGGAAATGGGCCAGCGCCAGCACCCAGGCCGCCGTCCCGCAGAAGAGGTAGGGCAGGGCGGCATTTTCGATCCCGCCGAAGCGCCCCGGCAGCAGCTGGCCCAGCAGCAGCACCGGGTTGCACAGCACCAGCCCCCCGTAGTCCGTGAAGTTAACGCCGTTAAGCTTGCCGCTGAACATGGCCAGGAAGGTGGGCAGCCACAGCCACGCCGTCAGCCCCAGGGCACAGGCCGCGCCGCCCAAAAACCGCCCCAAAATCCCGGCCAGCGCTTTTTGGCCCGGCCTCAGCCCCGCCAGCCGGACACCCAGGTAGAGCACGCAGAATATGCCAATCATGTAGGAGATATACCAGGTGGAGATAAAGCACACGGTGAGCGCCGCGATATACGGCCCGGCCCCCCGGCCCGCCAGGATGCGCTCCACCGCCAGCAGGATGAGGGGCAGCCAGATCACCCCGTCCAGCCACATGATGCACAGGGAATAGGCGGCGTTATAGGACATCAGGGCGTAGCACACCGCGCACACCAGCGCGGAAATACCGCTGCCGGGGAAACGCCGCCGGGCAAAGACGGAGAAGGCCAGCCCCGCCAGCCCGATTTTCAGCACCGTCAGCAGGGCCAGCCCCGCGGGCATGGCCTCGTTGGGCGCCAGCAGGGTGAGCAGGGACAAGGGGCTGGACACATAGTAGGAGATTACCCCGATGTACCCCGTCCCCAGCGACTTGGACCAGGAGAAAAACAGCTCGCCGTTTTTCAGCGCGCAGAAAAAGTCCACATACTGGCTGGACATGTCGGACACCAATATGGTGTTATCCCCGAAGGGCGCGATGCCCAAGGCCGCGTACACCCACAGCATCACCGCCGCCGGTATGGCAAAGGCCAGAGCCGGGACCAGATATTGCTCACGTTTTCCCTTCATGCCCGTCTCCTCCCCCGCTCTCCCGCAAAATATAAATGGGCCTCTTCTTTACCTCTAAATAGGTTTTAGCCAGGTACTGCCCCAGAATGCCCATGCAGAACAGCTGCACTCCGGCCAAAAACAGGATGATGCACACCAGGGACGGCCACCCGAAGGCGCTGCCGCCCGACACAAGCTGGCGCACGATGACAAACAGGATGGCGAAAAAGGACGCCGCGCACAAAATCAGCCCCAGCACCGACGCGATGGCCAGCGGCGCGGTGGAAAAGGCAATGATGCCGTCCAGGGCGTAGACCAGCAGCTTGAAAAACGACCACTTGCTCTCCCCGGCGGACCGCTCCACGTTGACGGTCTCCACCCACTTGGTTCGAAAGCCCACCCAGGAAAAGATGCCCTTGGAGAAACGGTTATACTCCCCCAGGCGGAGGATGGCGTCCACCATCTGCCGCTTCATCAGGCGGAAGTCCCTGGCCCCGTCCACAATCTCCGTTTTGCTCATTTTGTTGATGAGCTTGTAGAACTGCCGGGCGAACCAGGAACGGATGGGCGGCTCCCCCCTGCGGTCCACCCGCCGGACGGCGGCGCAGTCCCACTCCCCGCCGCGCACTGCCTCCAACAGCTCGGGCAGCAGCTCCGGCGGGTCCTGGAGGTCGGCGTCCATCACCGCCGCCAGCTCACCCCGCGCGTGCTCCAGCCCGGCGAACATGGCCGCCTCCTTGCCGAAGTTCCGGGAGAAGGACAGCCAGCGCACCTCCGGATGGTCCGCCGCCAGGGCGCGCAGGATATCCAGCGTGCCGTCGGTGGAGCCGTCGTCCACAAAAATGTACTCCGTGTCAATGCCGTCCAGCCCGCCGCACACCGCCGAGGCGTGGGTGAAAAAGGTCCCCACGGCGGCCTCTTCGTTGTAACAGGGGACAATGATGCTCAAAAGCGCCACTTTCCTCCCCCCTTTTCCAAAATATAACGGCAATCATTATACCACAGCCCCCCCATACTGTCAACAAGCGGGAGGGCCGGAGCCCCCCGGCCCCGGCCCTCCCGCGCCCCCTCACAGGGGGGAAAAGGCGTCCTTGCCCAGCAGGCACACCGGGCACACCCAGTCGTCGGGGATATCCTCGAAGGGGGTCCCCGGCGCGATGCCGCCCTCCGGGTCGCCCACCTCCGGGTCGTACACCCAGCCGCACACGCACAGGTATTTGTCCATATCGCCCATGTCCGTCAGCTCCTTTTTTAAAAGTCGATGCTTCCTATAAGAGTATGCCCACATTGCCGCCCCTTCACACGAAAAAAACGTCCGCCCTGCTTTTTCCACGCATAGGACCGGGGATTTTTTCACATCCTTCCCACAGAAGCCAAATGGAAAAGAGGTTCACGCCATGAAACGAATAACCGCCCTGGCGCTGGCGCTGCTGTGCCTGCTGCCCCTTCCGGCCCACGCCGCCCCCGCCCAGGTGACCGCACCCTCCGCCATCCTGATGGAAAAGACCACCGGCAAGGTGCTCTACGAGCAGGACGCGGAAACCCAATATGAGCCCGCCTCGGTGACCAAGGTGATGACCCTGCTGCTGGTGATGGAGGCCATCGACTCGGGCAGCCTGGGCTGGGACGATATGGTCACCGCCTCCACCCACGCCATCTCCATGGGGGGCAGCCAGATCTGGCTGAAGGAAAACGAGCAGATGACCGTCCGGGACATGGTAAAGGCGGTGACAGTGGTGTCCGCCAACGACTGCGCCGTGGCCCTGGCCGAGCACATCGCGGGCAGCGAGGACGCCTTTGTGGAGCGGATGAACCAGCGGGCCCGGGAGCTGGGCATGAATCACACCACCTTTGTCAACTGCACCGGGCTGCCCACCCCGGGCCACCTGACCTGTGCCTACGACATCGCCCGGATGAGCCGGGAGCTGATTTTGAACCATCCCGCCATCCGGGAATACACCACCATCTGGATGGACACCCTGCGGGACGGCACCTTCCAGCTGTCCAACACCAACCGGCTGATCTTTTACTACGAGGGGGCCACGGGGCTGAAAACCGGGTTTACCGACACGGCCCTGTACTGCCTGTCCGCCACGGCGGAGCGGGATGGCATGGAGCTCATCGCCGTGGTGATGCACGCCCCCACCTCCAACGACCGCTTTGAGAGCTGCAAGGCCCTGCTGAACTACGGCTTTGCCAACTACGCCATCACCCCGGTGTACCCCGAGGCCATCCCCCCGGTGGAGGTGATCCTGGGCGGGCAGGACACGGTGCAGCCTGTGACCGCCCGGGAGTGCTCCATCCTGCTGGAGAAGGCCAAGGCCGGGACGGTGACCACCCAGATGGAGCTCGCCCCCCAGGTTGAGGCCCCGGTGGAGGCGGGCCAGAAGCTGGGCGAGCTGCGGGTGCTGGTGGACGGCAGGCAGGTGGATGCCATCGACCTCATCGCCCCCCAGGAGGTGCCCCGGCTGTCCATTGGGGGGATCTTCAAGCGGTTTCTGGACACATTGTTCCTCCAGGAAGGATAAAAATCCGCCCGTCTCTCCTTTGAGGCGGGCGGATTTCCAGTCTTTTTTTACCAACGCCTCCCCGGCTTCGTCGGCACAAGCCCACTCATTCCGCTGTGCCTCCTTCCACCAACGCCTCTCCGGCCAGGTAAATGTCGCCGGCTCCCACGGTCAAAATCAGGTCCCCCGGCTGGGCCAGCTGGCGCAGCTTTTCCGTCACGTCCTCCAGGGTAGGGCAGAACATGCTGCCGGGGATTTGGGCCGCCAGGTCGGCGGAGGAGATGCCGGTGTCGTTGTCCTCCCGGGCGGCGAAGATCTCCGCCAGCAGGGTGACGGCGGGGCGCTTGAGCACCTCCACAAAATCGTTGAACAGCTCGTGGGTGCGGGAGTAGGTGTGGGGCTGGAAGGCGCAGATCACCCGCTTGAAGTCCAGTGCCTGCGCCGTGTCCAATAGCGCCGCCAGCTCGCCGGGGTGGTGGGCGTAGTCGTCGCACACCTCCGCGCCGTTGAACATCCCCTTGTACTCAAACCTGCGCCCCGGCAGGCGGAAGTCCCGCATCCCGTCCTCCGCCGCCTTCCCCGGCACGCCCAGGGCGATGGCCGCCGCCGCGGCGGCGATGGCGTTTTTCACGTTGTGCATACCGGGGACGGACAGGTCTAGGTGGGCGTATTTTTTCCCCCGGCACATCACGTCGAAGGAACCGAACCCGTGATCCATGGACAGGTTTTCCGCGTGGACGTCCCCCTTGTCAACGCCGAAGGTCATCACGTCCCGCTCCTCCCCCCGGAGGGTGAACATGGTGTTTTCGTCCTCGCAGTTGGCGATGATGAGGCCGTTTTCCGGCACCTTGTCCGCAAAGGCCCGGAAGGACTTCTCCACGTCCGCCAGGTCCTTGAAGTAGTCCAGGTGGTCTGCCTCCACGTTGAGGATCACCGCCACCGTGGGGTAAAAGGACAGGAAGGAGTCGCAGTATTCGCAGGACTCCAGGATGATGGTCTCCCCCCGGCCCACCCGGTGGCCCGCCTCCAGCAGGGGCAGGGTTCCGCCGATCATCACCGTGGGGTCGGCCTGGGCCGCCATGAAGATGTGGGTGCACATGGAGGTGGTAGTTGTCTTGCCGTGGGTGCCCGAGATGCAAAGGGCATTTTTGTAGTCCCGCATGATGGCCCCCCAGGCCTGGGCCCGCTCGAACACAGGGATGCCCGCGTCCAGCGCGGCTTTGATTTCGGGGTTCCCGTCGTGGACGGCGGCGGTGCGCACCACGCAGTGGGCCCCCTCCACGCTTTCCGGCCGGTGGCCGATGACCACCGGGATGCCCAGCTTTCTCAGGTGGAGCACGGTGGCGCTCTCCCTCTGGTCGGAGCCGGTGACCTCCACCCCTGCCCCGTGGAGCACCTCCGCCAGGGACGCCATGGACACCCCGCCGATGCCCACCAGGTGGGCCCGCTTCCCCGGCTGTAGATAGTTGCGGATATTCTTAGCTTCCATACACATTACCCCATATGACAAACCCGAAATCTGGGCTTTTTTCGATTTGGCAACTTATTATATACTGCCCTGATGGAAATTGCAACCTGTAAATGAGTATAAGCGTCCCCACCCGGATTTAGACGGGGGGGACGGGCCTTTCCGGGAAAAAATTCCCCTCCGCCGCCCCCGGCCCTCGGGAAAGCCCGCCTTCCCCCTTGCAAACTGCGGCAAAAGCCCTTATAATAGGGCCTGTGCCCTGCGCCGCGCCGGGGAAAAGAATTTGGAAGGAGGGGGCGCTTTATGAAGGCAAAGCACCGCCCGCTGGCCCCCAACCGGGCGCTGGCCCTGGGCTTTCTGGCCATCATCCTGGCCGGGGCCCTGCTGCTGATGCTGCCCATCGCCAACCGCGGCGGAAAGGGCCTGTCCTTTCTGGACAGCCTGTTCACCGCCACCTCCGCCACCTGCGTCACCGGCCTTGTGGTGGCGGATACCTGGACCCAGTTCAACCTGCTGGGCCAGATTATCCTGCTTGCGCTCATCCAGGTGGGCGGACTGGGGTATATGACCATGATGCTCCAGGCCTCCCTGCTCATGGGCAGGAAGATCGGCCTGCGCCAGCGCTCGGTGATGATGGAGAGCGTCAGCGCCCAGCGCCTGAGCGATGTGCTCACCCTGCTGCGCTACATCCTGGGGGGCACCGCCCTTATCGAGGGGACGGGGGCCGTGCTGCTGGCCTTCCGCTTCATCCCCGAGCTGGGACTGGCCCGGGGAATTTGGTACGCCGTGTTCCACAGCGTGTCCGCCTTCTGCAACGCGGGCTTCGACCTGATGGGCTTCCGGGAGCCGTACAGCTCCCTCACCCACTACGTGTACGACCCCCTGGTCAACCTCACTGCCGTGGCCCTGGTCCTGCTGGGCGGGCTGGGCTTCCTGGTGTGGCGGGACGTGCGGGAGAACGGCCTTCACCTGCGCCGCTACTCCCTGCACTCCAAGCTGATGCTCACCGCCACCCTGGTTCTCACAGTTGGGGGCACAGCCCTGTTCTGGCTGGCGGAGCGGGACAACCTGCTGTCGGGCATGACGGCGGGGCAGCAGGCCCTGGCTGCCCTGTTCCAGGCGGTGTCCCCCCGGACGGCGGGGTTCAACACCGTGGATCTGGCCAAGCTCACCAGCGGCGGCGGCCTTCTCACCATTGTGCTGATGTTCATCGGCGCGGGCCCCGGCTCCACCGGCGGCGGCGTGAAGGTGACCACGGTAGTGGTGTGCCTGCTCACCCTTGCGGCCTACATCCGGGGCCGGCGGGAGGTGGGGGCCTTCAACCGCCGCCTGGACGAGGAGCAGATCCACCGCTCGGCGGCGGGGGTCACCCTCTATATGACCCTGGCCATGGCGGGGGGCTTCCTCATCCTGGCCACCCAGCCCTTCCCCCTCCAGGATGCGCTGTTCGAGGTCTTCTCCGCCCTGAGCACCGTGGGGCTGTCCACCGGCATCACCCGGGATCTGTCCCCCCTCAACCGGGCGGTGGTCATCGTCATGATGTACTGCGGGCGCATCGGCAGCCTGTCCATGCTCATGGCCCTGGCCCAGCGCTCCGCCCCCCGGGTGAAGGACCCGGTGGAGCACATCACCATCGGATGACGATCCCGTTTTGCATATAATATAACGTTAGTTCTATTTTAGAAAGGTGTGCAATCCTATGGCTTCCACATTTCTGGTAATCGGCCTGGGCCGGTTTGGCACCAACCTGGCCCTGCGGCTGATGCACTCGGGCAACGAGGTGATGGTGCTGGACAGCGACGAGGAGCTGGTGAACCACATCGCCCCCCAGGTCACCCAGGCCAAGATCGGCGACTGCATGGACGAGGAGGTGCTCCGCTCCCTGGATCCGGCCTCCTTCGACTTCTGCTTTGTATGTATCAGCGAAAACTTCCAGTCCTCCATGGAGACCACCTCCCTGCTCAAGGAGCTGGGGGCCCCCATGGTGGTGGCCAAGGCCGACCGGGATCTCCACGCCAAGCTGCTGCTGAAAATCGGCGCGGACGAGGTGGTCTTCCCGGAGCGGGACATGGCCCAGCGCACCGCCATGCGCTTCAGCGTCAACGGCGCATTGGAGTACGTGGAGCTGGCCCCGGGCTACGCCATCATGGAGCTGGACGTGCCCGACCACTGGGCGGGGCACACCATCCTGGACCTGGATATCCGCAAGAAGTGGAACGTGAACGTCATCGGCCGCAAGGAGGAGGGGGCCATCCGCCCCATCGACGCCTCGTTTGTTTTTGCCGCCGACACCCACATCCTGGTGGCGGGCCGCCCGGACGATATCACCAGGATGGTGAATGAGGGCTGACGCCCTCTCCCCGGCCTTCTGAGCGCGCAAAGGGGCCCGGCGGCAAGCCGCCGGGCCCCTGACTGTTGAAAAATGCCTCGCAGAGTCTGCGCCCGCAGGCGCAAGCAAAGCGGCGCATATGCCGTTAACCCTCCCGGAAATCCACGTTTACGTCGCCCAGGTCGCTCTTGGCCTCCAGCTTATAGGGGTAGTTCCCCTTCTGCTTCGCCCCGCTGCCCCGGCCGCGGCCGTTCACCGTCACTTCGCCCATACTGCACTTCAGCTCGTATTCGCACTCCCCCTCGGCGCAGTTCAGGACGGCCTCCACCTGGCCCAGATTGGTTTTCAGCTTGATGTCCAGGCCGTCCCACAGCTCTTCCATGCCCAGAACCACGTCCCCGCTGTTGCTCTCCAGGGTAAGCTCCCTGGCCACCTGGGAATCATGGCATTCCACATCGCCCAGGTTGCTCTTGGCCTCCAGCTCCTCGGCGCGCACGCCGTACAGCTCCACGTCGCCCAGGGCCGTCTTGACCTCCAGCTCCTGTTCCACGGCCACTTCGCTCACAAAGATGTCGCCCAGGGCGGTCTTGACGTCCAGCTCCTTCACCCGGACGCCGGAGGGCACCGTGATGGACACGTCCAGGCTGTGCACCCCCGTCAGGCCGCCCCAATTGGACTGGAAGCCGCCGGGCCGGGCATCCTCCACCTTCAGCTTGCCGTCCTTCACCGTCCACCTCAGCTTGTAATCCCCCAGGCTGCCCTCCTTCTGGATGGACAGGGTGTAGTCGGTCCCGGCGGTAACGGTGATATTGCCAAAGCTGATCTCCGCGTCAATGGTATCAAAGGAATCCAGGTAGCCGTCCTCCATGGTCCAGAAGCCGAAGCCCTCGGAGACCTCCGGCTCCTCCGCGGTGGCAACCATGCCGCCCGGGGAAGCGGTCACCACAGGTTCCACCCCGAACTCGTAGAACGCGACCTTCTCGGAGGGCGCCGGCTCCGCCACCGCCGCCTCGCCGGTGACAAGCCCTGCCACGTTCCGGCCCACCAGCCGCCCAAAGGCAGCCGCGCCCATGGCAATGCTCACCACCGTGAACAGGAGGACCGCCGCCGTAGCCCCCGCCGCCAGCAGCCAGGGCCACTTTTTCTTTTTGCGGGGCGTCCAGCCCTGGGCCTGCTCCTGGGTGACGTAGCCGCCCTCCACCGCCAGCCGGCAGGACAGCGCCCAGGGGTCGCCCAGCTCCCGGACCACATCGGCCTCCCGTCCGGGCCCGGCCTCGTCGAAGTATTCCGCGTAGTAGCGCAGGATATTCTGCCGCTCCCGCTCAGGCACCCACCGGGCCAGCCCCTCGGCCAGCTCAGCCAAATAGGTAAGTTTGTCCATGCTGCTCGTCCTCCTTCATGATCTCGTCCACGCCGTCCCGGAACTGCTTCCACTCCTCCCGCCGCCGCTCCAGCTGGGTGCGGCCCACGGGGGTGATGGCGTAATAGCGCCTGTTGCGGCCCTGGTAGGGCCGGTCATACACCGTGAGCAGCCCGTCCCGCTGGAGCCGCCTCAGCACCGGGTAGAGGGTGGATTCGGAGATATCCAGCTTGCCCTTCACCTGCTGGGTAAGGATATAACCGTAGGCGTCCCCGTGGGACAGCACCGCCAGTACGCACCCGTCCAGCAGCTGCGGGCCGATTGCGTAAGCCATGACACCCCCTCCTTTCACCGATATTATATTGCATCTAATATTGCCCTGTCAACATAAAAATCATATTTTTACAAATTCTTAAAAAACGCGGAAGGAGCGCCCCTGTCCGGGGCGCTCCCTTTGTAATCTATCGTCCGCGCTGCTCACGACGGCTCCGCGCTTCTTGCTGTCACGCTCCGCCTGTTCGCCACGCGCGGCTTCCCTCCGTCTCAAGCAAAACCCGCCCAACTGCGTTGGCCTGGGCTTTTGCTTTCGCTCCGCTCCATCCGCGCTGCTCACGACGGCTCCGCGCTTCTTACTGTCACGCTCCGCCTGTTCGCCACGCGCGGCTTCCCTCCGCCTCAAGCAAAACCCATCCAACTGCGTTGGCCTGGGCTTTTGCTTTCGCTCCGCTCCATCCGCGCTGCTCACGACGGCTCCGCGCTTCTTTATAACATCTGCCTGCTCCGCGAGATATTCATGGTCCCGTCCTGCATCTCGTTCACCCAGTCCAGGCTGCGCCCGGTGCCGTGGGCCACGCAGGAGATGGCGTCGTCGGCCACAAAGGTCTCGATGCCGGTGTGGGACTCGATGAGCTTGTCAAAGCCCCAGACCAGCGACCCGCCGCCGGTCATGATAATGCCGTTGCTGGAGATATCGGCCACCAGCTCGGGGGGGGTGCGCTCCAGCACGCCGTGGATGGCCTCCAAAATGCGGGAGCAGGGCTCCTCGAAGGCCTCGATCATCTCGCTGGAGGTGACGGAGAACACCCGGGGCAGGCCGGTCATCAGGCAGCGGCCCTTGACCTCCATGGAGATCTCCTCCGGCCGGGGGAACACGCAGCCGATGGTCATTTTCAGCTCCTCCGCGGTGCGGTCGCCGATGAGGACGTTGTGCCGCTTGCGGATGTACTTGATGACCGCCTCGCTGAAGGCGTCGCCGGCCACCTTGATGGAGGCGGACTCCACGATGCCGGACAGGGAGATCACGGCGATATCGGCGGTTCCGCCGCCGATATCCACCACCATATGGCCGTCGGGCTGGGTGATATCCACCCCCGCGCCGATGGCGGCGGCCAAGGGCTCCTCGATGAGGTACACCCGCCGGGCACCGGCCTGGATGCCCGCGTCAATGACGGCGCGCTCCTCCACCTCGGTGATGCCGGAGGGCACGCAGATAACCACCCGGGGCTTGAACACCCGCACGGGGGCCACCTTGCGGATGAACTCCCGCAGCATCCGTTCGGTCATATCGTAGTCGGAGATAACGCCCTCCCGCAGGGGACGGATGGCCACAATGTTGCCGGGGGTCTTGCCCAGCATCTGCTGGGCCTCGGTGCCCACCTTGAGCAGCTTGCCGGTATTTTTATCCAGCGCCACCACCGACGGTTCCCGCAACACGATACCCTTGTCCTTGATATACACCAGCACGCTGGCGGTGCCCAAATCAATACCGATATCTCTTGCAAACATAGTTTTCACTCCTGTGTATAGATACTGCGCCGGGCCCCATCTGTGTGAAGTCTGCCCCAAAAGCGCCCTGTGTAATCATCCCCAAAAACCCATTACGGGTATACTCACTAATCATACCCGACATTTCTTGATTTTGCAAGCCCTTTTCCCCTCAGAATGCCTTAATTTTTCATAAGCTTTTCCATGCGCCGCTTAAAACTGGCGCCGTCCCCCACCGGCCGGGGATCCTTTTGCCCTGCGGGGAGGGGGGAGTCCCTGCCGGGCATGCCGGATAGGCGTAATTGGGCCCCTGAAATCTGCCGGAACAAACATTTCGCCCCCAGCCGTCCTACATCCGCGGCTGGGGGCTTACTTCTGGGTCAGATTGTCCAAGGGCCTCTACCTTCACTTTCTTCCGATCTATCGGATATTTTGCGTTGGGGTTCCGCCTGAAACTAATGTCTCCCTGTTTCCTCAAACAATAGTGGGCTTCAGACTTGATCTGGCTTCCTTCGCTTGCTTAAGCGTGTTTGGAACGGGCCGAGGCTTTGTTTCACTTTGCGTCTCCCAATCGCGAAAAGAGTGGTGCGTTCTACGTTAGTACATTGGACTCACCTTTTCCTTTCTGTCTGTATTGTACGATAATCACTCAGTTTTGTCAACCCCTTTTTGTGATATTTTCAAAAAATTTTCGCCGGTTCCGCCTCAGCGGAACCGGCGCGGCCCTCACTCCTCCTCGTCCTCAAACCCATCGTTCTCGGTGGCCAGCCCGTACCAGCTCAGGCCGGAGCCCGCCACCTCTCCCCAGGTGGGGTGGCGGTTAGCCACCATGGCCCAGGTGGTATACCAGAACGCGTAGGTGATGTCCAGGTGGCTTGGCAGGATCTCCTCTATGATGGCCCTCAGCCGTTCAAAGCCCTCGGGTATGCCCGCCACGTTGGGAAAGCGCACCTTCACATACCCTGGCCGGCCCGTCTCCTCCGCCCTGGCGTTGAGGCCGCAGCCCAGCAGGGTGTCGTTGATAGCCTCAGGGGTGAAGCTGTCCCCGCCGATGCGCAGCAGGGCGGCCAGCGCCTCCCGCCGCTGCCGGGCGGTCTGGCACACCGGGCGGTAGGGCAGCAGCGCCTCGATCCGTTCCAGCCCGAAGTCCCTGGCCGTAGTCAGACTCATCTCCCGGGCGGTGTGGTCCAGCTCCTCCCCCGCCCCGTCCAGCGCCCGGCCATAGGCGGCCAGCTCCCCCCGGTTGATGGTTCCCGGCTGCAGGTCGTACACCCCCAGAGGCCGCAGCAGCGCCGCCAGGTATTCCTCATAGCCCAGTGTCATGGATTCTCCTCCCCGCCGCCGGCGATGGACAGCTCCCCCAGCACCGGCAGCGTCACGTTGTCCAGGGACAGATCCGCCGCCGGCACCGCCAGCCGGCAGTTGGCCACCCCGTCCACGCCGTAGATGAGGGAGATGAGCTGGGCCCGGGGCAGGGGCCGTCCCAGCCGCTCCCCGCTGAACCAGCCCTCCAGCCGCTGCCGCACCGCCGCGGCCACCTCCCCATAGTCCCGGCCCTCCTGCACCCACAGCGTCACCGACACATCCACCGTCTCCACCGTGGGCGGCAGCACCTTCACGTCCACCGCGATCTCCCGCACCCGGTCAAAATAATCCTGTATCGCCGCCAGCAGCGCCTGGTCGGGCACGCCCCCCTGGGCGGCGGGCACCACGTCCACCGTGCCCACCCCCCGGTTCCGGGGAAGCACCGTCACCGCCGCCACCCCGTCGAAGGACATGGCCGCCTGATGGTAAAAGGCGTTATTGGCCCCGTTGGCCAGCCGGGTGAATGTGGCCAGCACCCGCTCCCGCAGCGCCTCGTCCTCCTCCTGCTCCCTGCCCCCGGCCAGGGGCTCCGGATTGGCGCAGGCCACGATGCCCGCGGGGGGCAGGGCCATGTATACGATAGTCCCCTGCCCCACGTTGCCCGCCGTCCCGGCCTCCACTGCGGTCACCGCCACCTCGCAGAACAGTTCCCCCGGGGCCACCGCCCCGTCTGTATCCGTGGTGAAGCGCAGCCCGCCCGCCGTCATGCACACCGTCCCCCGGGGCACTTCTGTGGCCGTCTCCCCAGCCCTGTCCACATAGAACCGCACCGTCCCCGCCGCCGGGGCGGCCATACGCCGGGTGACGCCCCGTAATTTTGCGTGTTTGTCCAGCTCCTCCCCCTGGGCCGTCTGGGGGAAACACTGCCGCCGGGTCCACTCCGCCTGGACGTACAGGCTGTACAGCTGGGCAGCCACCGCGTAAAAGCGCACCGCCAGCTCGCTGTTCCCCCCGGCGCTCTGCCCGGTCTGGGCCTGGAACTGGGCCGCCAGCCCCTGATAGATCTCCTCCAACGTGATCACAATCTCACTCCTCCAACCGCGCCGTCACCGCCAGCGGCCCGCCTTGCCACAGCAGCTCCGCCGTCACCCAAAGTCCGTCCCGCTCCCGGCTCACCCGGGCCCCGGTGACGCTCACACCGTCCAGCCCGTCCAGCGCCTCCGCCGCATATTGCAGGGCCAAGCTCTCCCAGTCGGAGGGCCTGGCCCGCCGCAGGGCATCCATCCGGCTGCCCAGTCGGGGCAGAAAAGGGAAGCTTCCCCGCCGGGCGGTGAGCCGGAAGAGCACCTCGCCCATCAGCGCCTCCCCGTCCCGGACGACGGCCACCCCGCCGTTGCCATCGGCGGCGTAATCCCTGTTTGTCAACAGCAGCCCCATCTCATCCGCCTCCCAGCAGTTCCATCACAATCCGGGCGATCAGCTCCTCCAGCTTTTCCCCGTTGACATATACCTCTCCGTCCAGGCTCACCCGTTCTCCCTGGAGCCCGGCGCCCTCATGGCCGCTGATGCCCACCCAATTTCCCTCCAGTGCCAGCCGCCGGGCCTGTATGTCCACCTTGTCGGGCGTCCCGCCGTCCTGCCTCGCCCCCACCACGCAGGGGATCTCCCCCCTGCCCTGGATGACCAGCACCCGCTGGCCCACTTTGGGCGTCCAGTAATAGCCTGCCGGGGAGTACACCTGTAAGCCCCGCCGCTCGCTGTCCAGCAGCACCGCCGTCTCCCCGCCGCTCATAGTGACGATACCGGTCTGTCCCTCCCCCTGCTCGGCGGGCCGTTTATGCTGTCCGCTCATCCACATGAAAACCAGCCCCTCATATCATAGAATCCACGTCCCCGAGTACCAGCGTGGTCGCCACGCCCCCGCCGCCGCAGCACACCTCGGTCTGGGCCGCGCGGAACAGGCCGTTGGCGCCGAAATCCCGCAGCTCCACCCGCACCAGCTCCCCCGGCCAGGCTAAAAACGCCCCGGCGGCGGTGAGTCTCATGCGCACCCGCTCCCGGCGGGCGGCCCGCAGCTGGTAGTCGGCGGTGTAGCGCATGGCGGCGGTCCCCGTGGTGTTGGGGACGGTGACCACCCGCCGCGCCCGGCCCCCCTGGGCCAGGAACGCCGGGTCGGACACCCACTGGGTGCCCCAGGTAGTCCGCCGCCGCACCGCCACCTGGCTGAGCACCCCGTGGCGCTCCTCCCGGTACTCCCAGCCGGTCACCCCATCCCCTTCCCGGATGCGCAGCTCTCCCCCGTCCCCGGGCGGGTCCAGCAGCAGCCGCCCCCGCCGGTCAAACCGGGGCACCACCCCGCCGTAGTAGCAGGCGTACCGCCGCACCACGCTCCATTCGCTCTCCCCGCTGGCCACAGTGAAGCCGCTGACGGCGGGCAGGCGCTCTCCCCCCGCCGCCTCCACGCCGTAGGGGGCCACGTGCCCGGCCACGATGTCCGCCCGGGTGCACCTCTGGTATTCGGCTGGCATGGCCTCGTTGTCCAGCAGCAGGGCGGCCATCCCCCGGCCGGACAGCTCCAGATACAGCCCGTCCTTCCCGCAGATCACGGCGAACTCGTCCACCACCCCCGTGAACACCCGCTCCCCCTCCCACTGGGCAAAGAAGCGGCAGGCGGCGGAAAGCGCCCTCTCCTGTCCCCGCTCCCACAGGCAGCGCACAAAAAAGCTGTCGCAGGGGGTGTCGGTTCCATAGCAAAATTTCCAGCTCACGGCGGTGGGCAGCTCCAGCTCCCCGCCGTCCCCCAGCCCCACCCAGCACTTTATCACGCGATTCTCACCCTCTGTCCCACATAAATCAGGTTGGGGTTGCGGATGTCCGGGTTGAGCTCCACAAGCCGTTCCAGCGCCGCGCCGTACTGCTGGGCGATCCCCCACAGGGTGTCCCCCTTTGCCACAATGTGCCACCGGCCCTGGGCGTCCTTCCCGCCCTGGCCGGCTCCGGCGCTGTCCGCCCCTGGCCTGGCGGACAGCGTCCCCTCCCCGTCCCCGTCCACAACCTCCCAAAACTCAAAGGAATACGCCACGTAGTCCCGCCTTGGCTCCTGCCGCAGCTCCAGCCCGGCGAACCACGCCGTGGTGGTCATCCATACCGGGTGGACCAGCACCCCCGGCGTCTCCTCATAGAATATGCTGGCCAGCGCCTTGAACGTTTCATAGGCCCTCTCCCCGGCAAATTCCCCCTGGCCCCTGAGCACCCGCCTGGTCTGCCCCAGGCTCTGCACCCTGTACCTGCCGAAGGGGATCTTGTGCACCGCCAGCTTCCGTTCGAAGGCGATGGAATACACCCTGGGGTTGTGGGGCCATACAAAATTTTTAAACCGCATGGGTGAAAGGATCATACCGTTCTCCCCTCCTGTCGTCATGTCACACCTCGGAGATTATCCGGCTGCTCCGGGCGCTCCGCGCTTCTGCGCTCAGAATATGGACATGCCGCCGTCATACCGCCGGCTGTCCCGCCGCACCGCCCGGTCCAGCTCGTCCACGGTGAGCTGCCTGGGCGCATCCCTCTCGTCCATCCGCACCGTCCGGCCTTCCGGCCCCCCTGCGGCCTGGAGCACGGGCCGGGCCGCCTGGGCGGTCCGCCGGTACAGTTCCTCCAGCCCCAGCCGCCCGTCCTCCGGCCCCCGGGGGGCGGAGGACGGCAGTTCCCTCTCCCTCCCCCGCCGCGCCCCCTCCCCCGGCCTCTCCGGCGGAATCGCCTTAAATTCCCCTTCCGGCCATTTCAGCGCCCTGGGTTCATCCCCGGCCTTCCGCCACACCGGGGCTTCGGACTGCCGCTCCCCCCCGGCAGGCTCCGGGGGACTTTGCCCCATTTCCTTCTCCGCCGCCCGTACCCCTTCGGCCTCCCAGGCCGCGGCCCGTGGGCCTGCCGCCCCGTCCGGCCTGCGCGCCATCCAGGTAAGCGCCGGGGCTTCCCCGGCCGTCCGGCCATCCGCCTCCCGCCGTTCCGGCCCGTCCGCCCCTTCCTCCCGCCAAAGGCTCCGCGCCGCCCCCTCCGGCGGGCCGGACGCACCCTCAGCCCGGTTATCCCCGCCCCTGGGGAGGGACGGCCGCCCGCTCTCCTCCAGCAGCCCGTCCTCCTCCCCGAAGGACGGCCCATCCCCCGCGCCATCCCCCGCGCCATCCCCCGCTTCCGGCCCGCCTCCGGGGACAGCGGGAACCTCCGTCTCCAGCTCCAGCTTCGGCCCGTCGCCGTCGCCGTCCGTCTGCTCTTCCACCAGCTCCAGCAGCTCCTCCACCCGGTCAATCAGCGCCCCCGCCCCCTTTCAGCTGTTCATACCGCGCCCAGTCAAACCCCTGGTTGACCTCCCAGCTCCCCCTGGGCGCGCCGCACACCGGGCAGGGCTCCTCTTCCGCCTGTGTCCGGCATGCGGGACACAGCCGGGCCAGCTCCTCCTCCCGGTCCAGCGCCAGGTTGAGGGCGCACCAGAGGTAATCCCGGTCGGTCATCCGTTTCGCCCGCTCCTCGGTGGGCAGAGCGCCGAACATGCGGAGCACGCGCCACTGAAGGCGCTCATAAGGCGCGTGCTCCAGGCTTTTTTTCGCCGCTCGATCTCCTGTTCCCCGTCCAGGGCGGAGGGGTTGTGCTCCCGGTTAAACGCCGCCCAGGCGTCGGACAGCCGGGCGATATCCTCCACCCGCAGCCCCTCCAGCGCCGCCGCGCCGTCGCTAAACACGGCCTTTCCGTGCCGTTCCAGCGCCTTGGCAATGAGGCAGGCGTTGCGGCAGAGCGCCCGTTCCCTGCCGTCCCGGGCCAGCCCGTCCCCCTCCCGGCGGGCGTCCAGCACCTCCCGTGCGGACAGCAGCCGCAGCCGGCCCTCCTTCACCCTCACCCCGTCGGGGCCGTTCCAGAAACCGCCCCCCATCTTATGCCGCCGTCTCCATCCGGCGGCGGGCCACCAGGGTGAGCTTTTCCACCACCGTCTTGCCCAGCTGGGCGTCCTCCTCAATGCCGCTCCACTGGCAGTCGGAGTAGATCACCTTTCGGTCCGGCTTGCAGATCACCAGGGAAAAGTTTCTCATGTCATAGAAGCTCAGCCCGTCGGCAATGGCCTTGTCGGTGGCATACAGCCGGGTGAGCTGGATCACATAGCTCTGGGGCCCCTGGACGGTGGCCACCGGCTCCTCCTCGCCAAATGCCTCCACGGAGTAGGAGCTGCGGGTGGTCTTGCAGTTGTAGCTCTGCACCACCGCCACCTTCTGGCCGTCCAGCTCCAGCCAGATATCAGAGCTGGTTGGGAACCCCGCCGCACCCAGCCCCGCGCTGAAATTCGTACTCAATCAAATTCCTCCTCGCATTCACAATGGTTCCGCGCCGTCCGCTTCTCCACGCTATACGGTAATATGCGCGCTCAGCCACACCTGGTTGAGCCCGTGGGCCACGGTGAACGCGAATTCCACCAGGCACACGGTGGGGTCGCTGTCCAGCGCCGACACGGTCACGTCCTCATAGCCGTCGATGACCTCCCGGCCCACCCGCTTCTCCAGCTCCATCACCACCAGCGAGCGGATGGCCCCCCGGCTCTGGGGGGTGTTCTTGGCCCGGCTGAACTTGGCGCGCAGGGCGCTGCGGATGCCCGGTATCACCTCGTCCACCACTAGAATCGTACTCAGCTCCCGCCATGTGGCGTCCGCCGCCCCGCCGGTCTTGGTCCGGGTGGTGACGCCGCGCACCACGTAGCACGATCCCGCCAGCGTCTCCAGGGCTGTCACGCCCCCCTGCACCAGCAGGTCCACCTCCCTGTCGTCGTAGTTCCGCCCCAGGCCCTCCAGCCCATACAGCTGCGCGCCCCCCAGGGGCAGGGCCGGGTCGGAGCTCCCCGCCACGGCCCCGGCCACGGCGGCGGCGCACAGCGCCCCGCCGGATCCGTCCTCCATGCCGGGCGCCACCAGCACCATCCGCTCGCAGTTGAGCTGCGCGGCGCGCTGGGTGAGCTGTTCCACATCCTCGCCGTCCTCGCCGCCCACCACGGCGATGCGCTCCCGCCGGGCGGCGGAGCACTCCAGAACCACGTCCTTCAGCGCCTGCTGCACCGCCAGCTCGGTGCTGTCGCACACCGCCACGTCCACATCCTCCAGCGCCGCCATCACGGCGAAGGCCGCGTCGTAGTCCCCCCCGGCGGGTATGCCGTACACCATGCCCGCGCCGTTGCGGATGGCCGCCTGGGCCATCCGGCTCAGGACGCAGTCCCCCACGTCCGCCGCCGCCCGGCTGTAACTGGTCCACTGGTAGCACTTCTCCAGCTCCGCCTTGTCCACAGCGGCCACCACCGCCACATTGCCGCCCCCTGCGGCGGCGGCGGTGAGGCTGGACGCCTCATAGGAGGAATACACCCCCGGTCTCTCATGCTTGGTCACCGCGCTCATTCCATTCTCCCCTTCACTTCAAAGTCGGTAAACGCGCCTGTATCCCCGTCCGCCCGGGCGGTCAGCCACGCCCCGCACCGGCAGGCCACCTCCTGGCGGTACAGTCCGTCCCGTTCCAAAAACTCCACCCGGCCCATCCGCACCTCCAGGGCGGGCAGGCCCGCCGCACCCCGCCACGCCAGGCACTCCACGGCGGCCTCCGCCGCTTTGCGGCAGGCGTCTCCGCCCCCGTCCCTGGGCGCGAAGATATCCAGCGCCAGCGTCAGCTCCGCCCGGCGCCCAAAGACCTCCCCCTCCCGGCCGGTCTCCGGGTCTTTGCCCACGCCCAGGTAGTCCTGGAACCCGCCGGACGCGCACGCCACCTTGCTCACGGCCACCGCCGCCACCGCCTCCCGCCACCGGGCAGCGGCGGCGCAGTCCATGGCGGCCACGGCGTTCAGCCCAGCCTGCCGCAGCTGCTCCGCCACACCGTCCCGCCACGCGTTCAGCGCCCCGTTCACGGCCTGTTCTCCCCGCAGGGCCGCAGCGCCATCCACAGGTGGGTGACCTGTCCGCCCACCCAGATGGGCCGCACCGTCATCACCTCATAGCGCCCGCCGCCCCATTCCAGCCAGCCTCCCGGGCCGGTCCGGTCCAGGGGCAGCCCCGGCTCGGCCAGCCCCAGGAAGCGATCCTGGGTATAGCTTCCCAGCGCCCCGGCGGTGTACTGCCAGTCGGCGCGGGTCATGGGCTGGACAATGGCCATACCCCGGCCCGCCTCGGTCCCGTCCTCCCGGCAGCACACCATCTCCTGCCCATAGGTCTTGATGACCCACTCAAACGCCTCGATCAACCTTCCACCCCCCGAAACACAAACCCCTCGTCCTTGAGGAACGGCCCCATGAGCTCAAGGGCCTTCCGGGCCAGCGTCCCGCCGCCCCCGGCCTCCCTTCGCACTGAGATATCCCCCGCCGACAGGGCGGTGACACCCTCCAGCCCCCGGCCTTCCCGTAGCCAGTCCATGGCCAGCCACGCCGCCGCCAGGGGGTAGGCCCCCCGGCAGTCCTCCGCCGTGAGGCCGTCCTTCAGCCTCCGGTCCAGCGCCTGGCAGGCCGCCGCGCACAGGGTGCGCAGCGCCTCTTCATCCTGTCCCGCGCCCCCCAGGGCCTGGACCAGCTCCAAAACCTGTTCCGTCATGCCGCCGCGCCCCCTAAATGAGAAACGCCCCGTCGCCCCTGCCGCCCGGGGCGTCCTCCCGGCGGTAGCCCAGCTGCGCCTCCGGCGCCAGCAGCTTGTCCGCCCTGCCCCGGTACAGCTTGATGAGCCCCAGCAGCTCCTCCTCGTCCAGCTTGCCGGCCACCTTTTCCAGCAGGGCATGGCCCGCGCCCTGTTCGGCGATGCCCGCCAGCCGCACCAGCTCCCGGCGCAGGCTTTTCAGGTACTTCCGCCCCAGCCGGGCTTCCGCTTCCGTCCGTCCCCCGGCGCTTTTGATGACCCCCGCCTTCCGCTGGGCGGGCACCGCCACGAAGGACCACTCATAGGCGTCGGACGCCCCGGTGAGCACCCCGCAGCACAGCTGTCCGCCGTACTCCTCCCCCTTCTCGTGGGGGCAGGAATCCAGCTCCCCGCCGCACACGGAGCACAGCACCCTGTCCACCGCGCACCCCACGCTGACCTCCCGCTTGATCCCCCCGTCGATCTCGGCGATGAGGGCGGCGTTCTCCTGGGTGCGCATCATGTACGCCCACCCCTTCAGGTAGCGGCAGGGCCGCCCGTCGGAGGTGAGCGTCCCGTCCCCGCCCACCACCTGGGTGCGGTAAATCCGGGCCGTCTGCCCCCGGGCGGACCACTGGTGGTCGAATACCCCGGCCACCCCCACGAACAGGGGGGCCAGCTGGTCCAGCGTCTCGTCGCCGAACCGCTCGAAATCCCGGTCTATGTCGTTGTCGCACAGCCGCAGGGCGAAGGTGTACACCTCGTCCGCCCCCAGCTCCCTCCGGCTCAGGGCGTTGATGAGGGCCAGCTCCTCCCCGTCCGGCGTGCCGATCCCTTTGACCGCCGCGTCCTTACAAATTTCCATTCTTCCCCTCCTCAATGGCCCGCGCCTGGGCCCGGTAAAGCGCCGCCCTGGCCTCGGACTCCTCGTCCTGGAGGTTTACGTCCAGCCAGTCCACCTCCACCTGGTCGTCATACCCCTTCAGCCGCAGCCACCACTCGCAGATGCGCTCCACCACCGGCTCCAGGCTGCGCCGGATGGCGGCGATCTCGCTGGTGAGTATGTCGGCCTGCTGTGCGCTCATCCGCTCGGTGGACGACCAGCTCAGCCCCAGCAGGAAGGGGGGTATGCCCGTCTTGGCCACCAGCTGCTCCAAAATCTGCCGCACCGGGACCTCGCTGTCCAGCACCTGGCTGTCCGCCCCGATGGCGCGTATCTCCACGTCCCCGGCGCACACAAAATCCCGCACGGTCCCGTCCCTTCCCGCCTGCATGGCGGCGCTCCACTCCCGGGCCACCTGGGCGCACCGCTCCTGGGCGGCCCCGTCCTCGCCCTTGCACACCACGGCAAAGCGCACATTGCCCGTCCGCTCCCAGTTCTTGCCCACGGCCTGGAAGATTTTCACCAGAATCTCCGCCAAAAACGGCATGGAGCGCAGCATGGAAACGCCGTAGGGCGCGCCGGTCTCAGGCTGGTGGGGGGTGAACAGCAGCAGTCCCTGCCGGGGCAGCTCCCGCGCCGTCCCGCCGCTGTCCCGCAGGCACAGCGCGAAGTCCAGCGGGCTGTCCCCCTCCTTGATTTCGATGCGGTCCACATCGCCGCACAGCACCGCGGCGATGTCCCGCCCGTCGGGGCTGGGGATGATCTCGCCCACCGCCCTGCCGCACACGAGCATGGAATCCAGGTACTGATCCAGGAAGGCCTGGAGGCCCCGCTGGCCCCGCCCCACGCTCACCGTGCGCACAAACCGGTCCAGCCCCTCCTGGGCCTTCCCGTCCCGGCAGACGACCCGCAGCCCACCGCACAGCCGCACCAGCTTGCCGATGGCGGCATCCACCACGGGGACTGCCTCCCGGACGGCTCGGTACAAGGCCGTCTCCCCCCTGCCCAGGGGGATATACCCGTCCAACTGGATAAATGGGTGGCGGCCGGTGTCCCGGAGCTGGGCGGCGGCGGCCGCCATCCCCCACTCCTTTCTTTTCCGCACCGGCAGCCCCATCAGACGCTGAGCACCCGGCTGGCGTCCTCAAAGATCTTGGCGTAGCCGGATATGGTGGTGATGGCGGCCCGCTCCATCTGCCGGTCGATGAGCTTGTCGTACTCCACCATCACGTCGCCCGCCTTGACCATCTCCAGGGCGTAATTTTTGTCCAGGCCGATGATCTTGCCCACGGGCACGGCGGAGGTGCGCAGCACCTTGGCCCCCAGGGGGGTGATGAGCCTGCCAGTGCCGTGGAAGTCCAGTCCGGCGGCGGCGTCCTGCATCTGCCGCAGGG
The DNA here is from genome assembly GCA_910588105.1 of uncultured Oscillospiraceae bacterium. Lineage (GTDB taxonomy): Bacteria > Bacillota > Clostridia > Oscillospirales > Oscillospiraceae > Enterenecus. The sequence goes on from CAJUQD010000010.1 coordinate 33,474, forward strand.
CCAGCAGCATGGGCATGGTGTCGGCGCCCACCAGCAGGGTGTTGAGCTGGTAGGGCTCGAAGCTGTTCCAGAATGCCAGCAGATCTTTATAGGCCAGTGTGCCCGCCGTCTCCACAGCGCTGGCCTGGGCGGGGTTGCCGTTGCCGTCGCCGTTGACGATCACGTTGATGGCGTCCTCCAAATGCATCCGTCCGATCTGCGCGCCGATCTGCCGCAGGGTAACGGAGAACAGGTCCAGCTTCTGGAAGCGGATGGCCTCATAGGAGGCCACCAGCATCCGCCCCCGCTTGTGGAGCTTGACCAGGCTGTCCCGGGTGCGCACGGTGGTCTGGGGGATGGCGGCCCCCTCGGCCACCTGCTTGAGCTGCTTCTCATCCTCGGGCGCGGAGGTGATGGAGCGGTAGTCCATCCCCTCGATGAGGGTCTCGGTGGCGGTGATGTCGGGGAGGATGTTGGCCTCCTCCATGCCCACCTTCACCGCCCGGGCGATGTACTCGGGGAAGAGCACCGCCGACTGGGAGGTGGAAAAGAACTTGTCCACCAGGTCGGACCCGGCCCCCTTCACCCGGATGTCGAAGCGCTTGAGCTGCCGCTGGTAGGCGTCCAGCCCCTCCATCGCGGTGCCCCGGTACTGCTCGCTGGGGTCCAGCTTCTCCAGCACCTGGGTAAAGGACCTGCCCGCCTCGTGGTACATGCCCTTTTCCAGCTTTACGTTGTCAAATCTCTGCGCCATCAATAGCCCTCCTTTGATGTGTCCCGTGTTGTTGTCACGCTGCGATGCGGCCAAGCCGCTCGCTCGCTTTCCCTCCGTCTCGGGCAAGGCACGGCCCAGCCTCGTTGTGCCTGGGCCCCCGCCCTCGCTCCGCTCCAAGCTCCCTCGCTGTCCGCCTCTCCGCGCTTCTCACAGCTTGACGACGGCGGTTTTATCGTCCTCGTCCACCGCCAGCACCAGCCACTTCACCCCGCCGGCGCTCACGGTCTTCACGCCGCCCTGGCCGTCGCAGGCGAGGCTCTGCCAGCCCGCCGGCAGGGTATCGCCGGACCAGCCCACCTTGGCCGCGCCGCCGATCTGCACCGCCGCCGCCCCGCCCCGCGCGCCGCCCAGCGCCACGCCGCAGGGCGGGTCGCCGTCCTCGCCCAGTCCCACGGTGCCGCTCCCCGTGAGCGTCACCGCCATACCCGGCCCGATCCCGCTTTCCGCCCGGAACGTGGCGGCCGTCTGGCCGATGCCCTCGAAACAGATATCCATACTTCATTCTCCTCTCGTCTGCAAAATATCTATGGAAACCCCCTTCCGGGGGAGTTTCCCCCTCCTAAAACACCCGCCGTTCCACAGCCAGGGCGGCGCTCCCCCCGTCGGAGTCCAGCGCCATCACGAAATAGCGGATATCGTCCATGGCGTGGTCATGTTCCTTTCTCACCCGGTCCTGGCCGTCCTCCTCCCAGCGGTACAGCCCGAACTCCCTTGCCGCCGCCTGGCACCCCCGGCAGATCACGATTTTCCCGCTTTTCAGCGCCTGGGCGGTGCGCCGTATGCCCTCCGATATTCGGTTGTCCGCCCGGCGCACCCGCCAGCCCTCCCGCCGCAGCGCCTCAATAAAGCTGGCTGCCGACGGGTCTACGATGACTATTTCAATGCAACGCCCCCCGGCCAAATTTTTCAAATCCTCCGCATATTCCCCGTCGGTTTTCTGCCGTCCCCGCTCCCTGGCGTCGTAATAGAACTCCTTCACTCTGTACCAAATCCCATCCATTTCCCCCCAAAGTCCAAAGGAAGCCGGGTTTCTGGTTCCATAATCGCAGGAGATCCGCCATCTGGTGAACTCTCCCTCCGGCGCCGGCTCCATGGCGTCCCGGTCGAAGAAGTCATATACCAGCCCTTCCGCCGCCGTCCACTCTCCCAGCACATACCGCCGGTAAAACGTCCCCTGGAACATCCGCCCATACCGCTCCCGCACCTTGGGGGACAGCCCCGGGTTGTCCTCCATGGCAAAGCGCAGGTAGAGCGCCCGCTTTTCCTCCGCCTTGCAGATCCACTCCCGGTAAAACCAGTGCTCCGGCCCGGCCGGGTTGCAGGAAAACCACACCTTGCCGCCCTGCACGGAGCACCGGGCGCAGGCCTGCTCCACAAAGGAGCGGGGCATCAGCGCCGCCTCGTCCAGCAGAATCCCAGCCAGCGTCACCCCCTGGATGGAGGCGCAGCTCCCCTCGTCCCCCCCGCCGTAGAGGTAGAACAAATTTTCCCGTCCCCCGCCCCGGAGGAGCACCTCGTTCCGGCTTATTTTTTCCTCCCACCGAAACCCCAGCCCCTCCAGCACAGGCCGGGCCTGGGCCAGCAGGTTGCGCCGCACTCCGTTGATGGACGCCGCGCACAGGCCGAACCTCTGCCTCTGGAACCGGGCCATGGCCCACAGGAAGAAGGACACACTCAAGGCAAAGGTCTTGCCGGAGCGCACCGCCCCGTCGCAGATGACGGCGTCCATCCCGTCCTGTCTCCACCAGTCCAGCACCTGCCGCTGTTTCGGGGAGAATTCCACCCTTTTCACGCCCCGTCACCGTCCTTGTCCCGGTACAGTCCGTCCAAAAAGTCCTCCAGCGCCCCTCCATGCCCCTCGTCCAGTACCTCCCGGAGCATGGCCAGCACCCGCACCTTGTCCACGAACTTGGCCTCAAAGGTTCCGTTGGCGTTGCGCCTGAGCTCCACCACCCCGGACAAATCCAATGCGTCCACCTTGTCCGCCTCTTCCCCGTCCAGGAAGGCCAGCTTGACCACATCGTTGTTTTTCCACTTCGCAAGCCTGCGCAGCTCGTCCATCAGCTCCTGCCGGGCCCTGCGCTCCTCGGATTTTTTCTGCGTACCCATTTCCAGCCTCCTCGCACCCCAGCCAAACACCCGTTTGGTTGCCTGTCCCAGTGCAAGGCACAAAAAATTCCGGGGCAAAATTTCTGCCCCGGAATCCAATCCGGCAAATCCGTATTGACCACCCTAGCCGGGCAGCCGCTTCAAACCTCTTTATATAACAGCCAAAAGCAAGGACACGTTCTCGGCCGCATCGCTTCGTCCCTGTCGCAAGGATCCTCTGTGCACTCCTTCCCCTTTCCTGTAAAACCGAGCCGCCTGTAGAAACGGATATTCGCCGCGTCTGTGGCGTCAACCCCAATTGATATCCTCTGATACCCCAAATCCTTGATATGCTCCACCACCCGGCGGATCAGCTTCGTCCCCAAACCCTGGCCCCGGAGTTCCTTTTTCACCCGAAACGCGCAAAGATACGCGGTCCCCTCGCCGTCCGCGAAATCCTTGTCCTCCAGCTCAAAGAAAACATATAGTTCCCCAACCAGCTCCCCGCCACAGTCAATCGTCCAAAATTCAGCATTTCCTCTTTTTATTTGCCCATAAAAAAATTTCGCGTTGGGGGAAGCGGTATGAATACTCTCATATCCCCACAGCTCCAACAGCTCCTCCCCTGCCGCCTTTCTCATCCTCATGGGCCTTCTACTTATGATAATCCGCCCCCTCCTGGATTTTGAACGCCCGGTAAATCTGCTCCAGCAGCATCACCCGCGCCAGATGGTGGGGAAAGGTCATGGGCGACATGGACAGCATAGCCCACGCCCCCGCCTTGACGGAGGGGTGCAGCCCGTAGGATCCGCCGACGACGAACACCAGGTGCTTGGCGGCATTGTGGCTCCATGTGGAGATCATGGCCGCCAGCTCCTCGCTGGAGCGCAGCGTCCCCTCGACGGCCAGGGCGATGACGCTGGAGTTGGGGGGGATCTTGGCCCGGATGGCGTCCCCCTCCTTTTCCAGCGCCCACTGGATCTCCCCCAAGGAGGGATTTTTGGGCAGCTTCTGCTCCGCCAGCTCCACAATATTCAGCTTACAATACCCCTTCAGCCGCTTGGCGTACTCCGCCGCCGCCTCCTGGTAAAACTTCTCCTTCAGCTTCCCAACGCAGATAACCGTTACATCCACCATCACAAACCCTCCATTCACGCTCTGGCTGACCGCGCTCACGTGCCCCTTTCCCTCCGTCCCGGTCAAAACCCGGCCTGCGGCAAAAGCCCGCTCGCCGCGCCGCGGCTCCTCTCCCCACAAAGCCTGAAGACAGCTTTGCGGAAGCCCCGTTTATACCTCAAACCACCCTGTTGCTTCACTCCGCGGCGCCGCCACCAACTCCACGTCGTCCTCCCCCAGCCCCAGCCCGCCCAGGGCTTTTCTCGCCGCCTCCAGCGCCAGCTCCGGCCGGTTGTTCTCCGCCGACAGGTGGGCCAGGATCACCCGGCTTGTCCCCTGGGCCGCCGCCCAGGCGGCCAGCTCCCCCCCCGCCTGGTTGGACAGGTGCCCCCACTCCCCCCGGATGCGGTTTTGGAGATGGAGGGGGTAGGGCCCCCTCCTGAGCATTTCCGGGTCATAGTTGAACTCCCCGATGAGGGTGTGCGCCCCCCGCACCCCCTCCCGGGCCTGGGGGGTGGCCGCCCCGGTGTCGGTACAAAGCGCCACCTTCCGTTTTCCGTCCGTCACCCAGTAGCCCACCGGGCAGGCGCAGTCATGGCTGGTGGGGAAGGTGCCGATCTCCAACCCGCCCAGCTCAAACCGCTGTCCCGGTTCGAACACCCGGAACCGTTCCACCATTCCCTGCCAGCGTCCGCACAGCTCGCAGGCCGTCCCCTCCGCGGTATACAGCGCCGCCCCCGTCTGGCGGCACAGCACGGGCAGGGCGGATACGTGGTCGGTGTGCTCATGGGTGATGAGCACGCCGGACACGTGCCGCAGCTCCGTCCCCAGCGCCTTGAGCCCCTGGGCGATGCGCCGGGTGGAGATACCCGCGTCGATCAGGATATGTACCCGCCCGTCGCTGACCACCGTGCAGTTTCCCGACGACCCGCTGGCCAGCGTGGCCACCCTCAGCATAACGCACCACCCCATTGTCTCAATTCCACGAACAAGCCGGAAAGGATACCGTCCTTTCCGGCAAAAGCTGCATATTTAACTAGGCCTGCCTATTCACGCTGCGAAGCGCCCCAGACGTTCAGTCGCTTTCCCTCCGTCTCGGGCAAAGCCCTGTCCCGTCCCTGCGGGCCTTGGGCTTTTGCCCTCGCTCCGCTCCATCCGCGCTGCTCACGGCGGCTCCGCGCCATTACCCGGCGATCGTCTCCTTTTTCCGCTCGGGGTCGGGCACCTCCACCACCCGGATGTCCGCGCCAATGCGGGACAGCTTGCCGATGATGTCCTCGTAGCCCCGCTCGATGTGCTTCACGTTGGAAATCTCGCTGGTCCCCTGGGCGGCCAGTCCGGCGATAATCATGCCCGCCCCGGCCCGCAGGTCGCAGGCCTCCATGGGCGCGCCGGTGAGCTTCTCCACGCCCTCGATGATGGCGATCTTGCCGTCCACCTGGATCTTGGCGCCCAGGCGGCGGAACTCCTCGGTATAGCGGTAACGGTTGTCCCACACGCCCTCGGTAATGACGCTGGTGCCCCGGGCCAGGCAGAGCGCGGCGGCGATCTGGGGGTGCATATCGGTGGGGAAGCCTGGGTAGAACATGGTCTTGACATTGGTGCGCTGGAGGGGGCCATGGCGGCGGACGATGAGGGAATCCCCCTCCTCCTCCACCTCGGCGCCCATCTCCACCAGCTTGGCGGTGATGCATTCCATATGCTTGGGGATGATGTTGCACACCCGCACCTCGCCCCCGGCGGCGGTGACGGCGGCCATATAGGTGCCCGCCTCAATCTGGTCGGGGATGATGGAGTACTCCCCGCCCCGCAGCTTGTCCACACCCCGGATTTTAATCATATCGGTGCCCGCGCCGGTGATATCCGCCCCCATGGAGTTGAGGAAATTGGCCAAATCCACGATATGGGGCTCCCTGGCGGTATTTTCGATGACGGTGGTGCCCTTTGCCAGCACGGCGGCCAGCATCAGGTTCATGGTGGCCCCCACGCTGGCCACATCCAGGTAGATCTGGCTGCCCTTCATCCGCCCGCCGTCGGCCCCGGCGCACATATAGCCCTTTTCCACCGTGACCTCCGCCCCCAGGGCGGCAAAGCCCTTGAGGTGCTGGTCGATGGGCCTGCTGCCGAAGTCGCACCCGCCGGGCAGGGGCACCTCGGCCCGGCCGAACCGGCCCAGCATAGCCCCCATCAAGTAATAGCTGGCCCGGAGCTTGCGCCCCGCGTCATAGGGGACGGCCTGGCGCCGGGCGGCGGTGCAGTCCACCTCCACGGTGGTGCGGTTGATGAGCCTCACCCGGGCCCCCAGATCCCGGAGGATGTCCAGCAACAAATCCACATCGCTGATGGCGGGAATATTTTCAATGCGGCAGGGCCCCTCCACCAGAAGGGCCGCGGGGATAATACCGACGGCGGCATTCTTGGCGCCGCTGATCTCAACCTTGCCATACAGCGGACGCCCGCCGTGAATCACATACTTTTTCAAATCAGCACCTCTGACTCCCGGCAATACCGGTTTAATAGGTAAAGAGGGGTGGTTCCCTCTAAAAATCTTCACAAAGGGGAAACCGCTCAACCACAGCCCTCGCCAGGGAGCCCATTTCCCATCAACACATTATAACACCACGTGTAAGTAAAGGCAACCAAAACTTTCATCCTTTTCCTTCTTCCCGCCCCGATTCTTTCATCCAGCCATATTTTGTCCAGCGGCCCCCCGGATATTCCGGGAAAATTGTGAATTTTCTGCGATACCCCTTGCAAAATCCAAACCGATGTATTATCATACCGTTAGCACTCTTTCTTTCAGAGTGCTAAAACCTTGTTTTCTAAATTATATATATAATGAGGTGCACGAATTATGGCAAAGAAGCAGTTCAAAGCGGAATCCAAGCGGTTGATGGACCTGATGGTCAACTCCATCTACACCCACAAGGAGATCTTCCTCCGGGAGATCATCTCCAACGCCAGCGACGCCATCGACAAGCTGGCCTATCTTTCCCTGACGGACGACACAGTGAAAGTCAAGCGGGGGGACATGCGCATCATTGTGACCCCGGACAAGGACACCCGGACCCTCACGGTGTCGGACAACGGCGTGGGCATGACCGCCCAGGAGCTGGAGCAGAACCTGGGCACCATCGCGCGCAGCGGCTCCCTCCAGTTCAAGGAGGGCATGGAAAAGGACAGCGCGGTGGACATCATCGGCCAGTTCGGCGTGGGCTTCTACTCCGCCTTCATGGTGGCGGACGAGGTCACCGTCATCACCCGCCGCCACGGGGAGGACACGGCCCACTGCTGGAAGTCCTCCGGGGCGGACGGCTACACCATCACCGAATGCGAAAAGGACGAGCCGGGCACCGACGTCATCATGCACATCAAGGCCGACGGCGAGGAGGAAACCTACGGCGAGTACCTGGAGACCGGCCGCCTGCAAGCCCTGATTAAAAAGTATTCCGACTATATCCGCCACCCCATCCGCATGGAGGTGGAGGACTACCGGCAGAAGGAGAAGCCGGAGGATGCCCCGGACGACTACAAGCCCGAGTGGGAGACGGTGGTGGAGGAAAAGACCATCAACTCCATGGTGCCCCTGTGGCAGCGCCCCCGTTCCAAGGTGGAGCAGGAAGAGTACGACAGCTTCTACCGGGAGAAGTTTGGCGACTGGCAGCCCCCCCTGGCCACCGTCACCACCTCCTCCGAGGGCACCGTGACCTTCAAGGCCCTGCTCTTCATCCCCTCCGCCACCCCCTACGACTTCTACACCCGGGAGTATGAGAAGGGCCTCCAGCTCTACTCCTCCGGCGTGCTCATCATGGACAAGTGCGCCGACCTGCTCCCCGACTGCTTCCGCTTTGTAAAGGGCGTGGTGGACTCCCCCGACTTTTCGCTGAACATCTCCCGGGAACTGCTCCAGCACGACCGCCAGCTGAAGATCATCGCCGCCGCCCTGGAGAAGAAGATCAAGAACGAGCTGGTCAAGCTGATGAAGGACGACCGGGAGAAGTACGAGAAGTTCTGGGCCTCCTTCGGCCGCCAGCTCAAATACAGCGTCACCGAGGGCTACGGGGCCAAGAAGGAGCTTTTGCAGGATCTGCTGCTGTTCACCACCTCCAGGGAGGGCAAACTGGCCTCCCTGACCGAATATGTGGAGCGCATGGGCGAGGGCCAGGAGTTTATCTACTACGTGTGCGCCGACACCAAGGAGCAGGCGGCCCGCCTGCCCCAGGTAGAGCGCATCGCCGACAAGGGTTGGGAGATCTTGTACCTCACCGAGGAGGTGGACGAGTTCGTGATGCAGGCCCTGCGGGAGGTGTCGGGCAAGGCGCTGAAGCCGGTGTCCGACCCGGACGCCCTGCCCGAGACCGACGAGGAGAAGGCGGAGCAGGAAAAGAAAGCCGAGCAGGCCAAGCCCGTCCTGGACTTTGTGAAGGAGACCCTGGGGGACAAAATCAAGGAGGCCCGGGTGTCCAAAATTCTCAAGACCGCCCCGGTGTGCATGACGGCGGACGGCCCCATGTCCCTGGAGATGGAGAAATACTTCTCCAAGCTGGAGGGTTCCTCCGCCATGGGCCCCATGAAGGCCGAGCACGTGCTGGAGCTCAACCCCGCCGCCGCCCCCTTCGCGGCGCTGAAATCCGCCCTGGACGCGGACGATAAGGACCGTGCCGCCAAGTACGTCCAGGTGCTCTATCACCAGGCCCTGCTCATCGCCGGCCTGCCCATTGAGGATCCGGCGGCCTATACCGAGCTGGTGTGCTCCCTCATGGAGTAAGGCAACCTACTTTCTGCTTGTGCAGAAAGTAGGCAAAGACACACTTAGGGGGCAGCCCGCCGGTTCAAAACCGAACGCCAAGGGCGCGTTCGGTTCTCACAGGCGCGCTGTCCCCTAAGAACCCCCGCCGCGGGGGACGCCCTATACGGAGGGCGGGCGCAGGCCCTTCCGGCGCCCGCGGCTTTCCACCCGGTTCCCCCTGTTTATGCTGCCGCCCGTATCCAGGCACAGAAAAAAAGTACGGCCCACGGTTTCGCGCCTCAGCTGCGCGCCGCCCGGGCCGTACTTCCTTTTATTCCCCTTCGATATAAAGCTCCTCCGTCTCCTGCTGCGCCCGGATCAGCAGCGCCCGGGCCTCCATCCCCTTCCCCCTGTCCAGCAAATCAATCGCCTTTGTCGCCGCCCGGAACAGTGTCAGGTACATTTCTTGATAATCCGCCATATTTTTCACCTCTAACAGATCATAACACATATAAGTTGTTATTACAATTTATTTACCGCTTAAAACTTGTTTAATTTTATCTTATAAATACCATAGGAAATAAGTTAGAATTCTGTTGGGGTGATGGAACATGCCGTTTGGTCCGAATAATATTCAACGAAAGGGCGAAGCCGCCTATAAAACGATATATCTGCGCCAGCGCACCATTGACAAAATCGAAAAGCTGGCGGCGGAAAACGAAACCAGCTTCAATGCCATTGTTGTGAGCATGATTGAACAGTGCCTGAAGGATTATGACAGCGAAACGCACGAATAAGCTCTCCCTTGCCTCATGAGGTGAATAGGATGCCGTTTCAGCCAAAAAAGACGCGAAACAAGGTGGAATCCGCTTATAAAAGCATTTACCTGCGCCAAACTGTCATTCACGAGCTCAACGCCCTCGCGGCCAAGCACAACACCAGCTTTAACAATATTGCCGCCACCATGATTGACCAGTGCCTGGAAGAAATACACAACGAACAGTCCGAATAGAAACATCCCTGCCTTTGCGGCAGGGATGTTTTGCACTCTGCGGCACTGAGGCGCGGCCCCGGGGGCCGGGCTGCGGGCGGTGTCCGGGCACGGGCGGCAGCGCAAATAGGGGCAGCCGCGTCGAAGGCGCCGCGCGCCGGAAGGGCGCGCACCCACTCCCGTACCGGGCTCCCCCGCAGAACCGGGGGATTCTCAAGGGGGAGACCGTCCTGAGAGCGCAGCCCGCCCTGTGGGCTGTGCGAACCGGCGGCCTCCCCCTTGGGCGTGCCTTTGGGTGCTTTCTGCACGGGCAGAAAGTACCCCGCCGGAGGCCAAGGGGGAAACCCCCCCAAAATACCCGGGGACTCCCCAAATATTTCGGCAACAAAACGGGCTTGTATTTTCCAATAAAATAGAATACAATATGGGGAGCGAATGAAATAGAAACGGCAGCCCCCTTGCGCGCAAAGAAAGGAAGGTTCCCATGAAAATACAGACTGAAAAGGGTCTCGTCCGGCTGACCAGCGACGTGTACTCCAACCTCACCGGCGCGGTAGCCACCAGCTGCTACGGCGTGAAGGGCATGGCGTTCCGCTCCAAGACCGACGGGCTGGTCCACCTGCTGCGGCGGGAATCCATGTCCAAGGGCGTGAAGATCGTCTACAACAACGACCAGTCCATCTCCATCTACCTGCACATCATCGTAGACAATGGGGTGAACCTGGTGGCGGTGGGCCAGTCCATCCAGAACGAAGTGAAGTACAACGTCCACCGCCTCACCGGGGTGGAGGTGCGCAGCGTCAACGTCTGCGTGGATTCCATGGTGATCGGTTAAACCGGCCCAGAAAGAGAGGATATCCAAACTATGGTAGACATCATCGACGGCGCGCTGTTTCAGCGCATGGTGATCCACGGCTCCGCCTCCATCAGCGTCCAGAAGCAGGCCATCAACGACCTGAACGTATTCCCCGTCCCTGACGGGGATACCGGCACCAACATGTCCTTGACCATCGGCACCGCCGCCGCCGAGGCGAAGAAGAAACCGGCCCAGTCCATCGGCAAGGCCGCCTCCGTCAACGCTTCCGCCCTGCTCCGGGGGGCCCGGGGCAACTCGGGGGTCATCCTGTCCCTGCTGTTCCGGGGTGTGTCCAAGGGGCTGAAGGAACAGGACGAGGCGGACGGCATTGCCTTTGCCGCCGCTTTGAGCGAGGGCGTATCCGCCGCCTACAAGGCGGTGATGAAGCCCGCCGAGGGCACCATTTTAACGGTGTCCCGCCTGGCCGCCGCCAAGGCGTCCCAGGCCGCCCAGGAGCACAACAGCGTAGAGGCGGTGCTGGAGGCCGCCATCGCCGAAGGCCAGATTGCCCTGGCGGACACGGTGAACCAGAACCCGGTGCTGAAGAAGGCCGGCGTGGTGGATGCGGGGGGCAAGGGCTTTTTGTGCATCCTCCAGGGGATGCTGGACGAGCTGCGGGGCCTGCCCGTCCCGGAGGAGGAGGACAGCGGGCTGCCCGCCAAGGAGAGCGCCGATTTCGCCGCTTTGTCCGAGGAAGACATTACCTTCACCTTCGACACGGTGTTCATCGTGCGCAAAACGGCTGATAAATCCATCGACCCCTTCCGCGCCTACCTGAACAGCATCGGCGACAGCCTGGTCATCGGCGAGGACGACGAGTCCTTCAAGGTCCACGTCCACACCGACATCCCCGGCGCGGCTCTGAGCGAGGCCCAGAAATACGGCACCCTGGAACTGGCCAAGATCGAGAACATGCGCACCCAGGCCGAGGAGCTGGCCGCAGGCAAAAAAGCCCAGTCCACCGACGACCTGGAGCAGGTGGAGGCCGAACTGGAGGGTCGGGGGGACGCCGTCGCCGCCCCGGAGAAGAAGTACGGTGTGGTAGCCGTGTGCGCCGGGGAGGGCATGTCCAGCGTATTCAAGGACCTGGGGGTGGACGGCGTCATCTCCGGCGGCCAGACTATGAATCCCTCCACCGAGGATATCTGCCGGGAGATCGCCCGCACCCCCGCCGAGGTGGTGTTCGTGCTGCCCAACAACAAGAATATCATCATGGCCGCCCAGCAGTGCGTGGGCCTCATTGAGGGCAAAGAGGTGGTGGTGGTGCCCACCCGCACCGTGCCCCAAGGCATCTCCGCCATGCTGGTGCTGGATCCGGAGGCTGACGCCGAATCCAACGCCGCCGCCATGGAGGAGGCCCGCAAAAATGTGCGCACCTCTGAGATCACCTACGCCGCCCGGGACTCCGACTTCGACGGCTTTAAGATCCATGAAGGGGACTACATGGCCCTTGCCGAGGGCCAGCTCTTCGCCACCGATCAGGACATCGGCAGGCTTCTGACCCATCTGGCCCAGTCGGGCAGCCAGCAGAACGCCGAGTTCATCAGCATCTTCTACGGTGAGGACGTGACGGAGGAGCAGGCAGGCGAGGCCCTGTCCATCTTCCAGAAGGAGTGTCCCAACGCCGAGATCACCCTGCTGTCCGGTGGCCAGCCTGTGTACTATTATATGATCTCCGCGGAATGACCTCGCGGAAAAGGGCTTTGCCCTTTTCTGCGAAAGGGTTTGCACCCCGGCTGCGCGCCCTGGGGGCACGCTTGCGCTCCGGGAGGCATTTTCGGGGCCGTCCCTGAAATGGATTTCATTTAATTTCGCCGCCTGCGGGCGGCGGAACCCTGCCAGACGTTCAAAAACTTCCCCGGACAGGTTCCGGGGAAGTTTTTTTGCAAAAATGTAAAATACGCTTGACACGAAATGTAAAGCGTGCTATACTCCATCTTGTAAAGCAAACTTTACATCCAAAGGAGGGCTGACATGGAAAACCGCATCGCCGAGCTGCGCAAAGCCCGGCGCATCTCCCAGGCGGAGCTGGCCGAGGCGGTGGCTGTCACCCGGCAGACCATCATCTCGCTGGAGAGCGGGCGCTACAACGCCTCGCTCCTGCTGGCCCACAAGATCGCCAAATACTTTGACACCACCATCGAGGACATTTTCCTGTTTGAGGAGGAAGAACCATGAGGTGCAACTGTAATTTTAACATCAACCCCGCCTTTGCCGCCGGCGTCACCCTGCTGTGGATCAGCCTGCTCATCCGAAACGTGCTGGAGCTGGGGGGCCCTGCGGCGGCCGCGGCCCATCTCCTGTCCGGCGCGGCCTGCGCGCTATTGCTGATCGGCCTGCTGTACGGCTCCCCTAAGACCCGGCCCGTGTTCGATAAATTCCACGCCTTCAAGCGCCGGCTCTTGGGCCGGGAATAAGGAGGAACCCCTATGATGCTGCACATATTTGATACGTCCGACTATGAGCGCTCCCTGCGCCGCCGCCGTCTGGCGGGCTTCGGCCTGCTGGCGGTGGGGCTGACGGGCCTTGTCTGCTACCTCCTGCTGATTCATGACAGCGATGTGCTGCCCGCCTTTGCCCGGGGCTTCTACCTGGGCGGCTCCAGCGGCATCGCCATCGGCTCGGTGTTCCTGCTGGTGCGGATGCAGTACCTGCTCACCCACCCGGCGACCCGGAAGAAGGCCAAGATCCAGGAGCAGGATGAGCGGGAGAAGGCCATCCTCAACCAGTCCTACCAATTCGCCGGGATGTTCACCTTCTTCGCCGCCGCATGCTCCATGTTCGTGCTGGTGGCGGTGAGCATGGAGGCCGCCCTGGCGGTGCTGGGGGTGGTGGCGGTGTACGCCGTTGTCTGGCTCATCGCTAACCTCTACCTGTCCAAAAAGCTGTGAGCGTCCGGTATCTCACCTTAAACATCACCCCCGGGCTGGCGGGGCTGGAGGTGAATACCCTCCTGCGCCGCCGCTTGGGCTTGTCCGGCACAGTGCTGCGGCGGATCAAGTGGCTGGAGGACGGCATCACCTTGGACGGGGCGCGGGTAAACGTCCGCGTTCGGGCCAAAGAGGGGCAGACGCTGGCCGTCCGGTTGACGGACCCAGAGCTCACCTCCGGCGTGGCGCCCATCCCCGGCCCGCTGGACATCGTGTACGAGGACGGGGATCTAGCGGTGCTCAACAAGGCCCCCGGGGTGCTGGTCCACCCCGGCCACGGCCACTTTGACGATACCCTGGGTAATTTTCTGATGTATCACTACAAAATCACCGGGGAGGAATCGGATTTCCACCCCGTCCACCGGCTGGACAAGGGCACCTCCGGGCTGGTCGTCATAGCCAAGCATCCCCACGCCCAGGAGAAACTGAAAAAACAGCTCCACTCCGGGGCCTTCCGCCGGGTGTACCTGGCCGTCTGCGACGGCGCGCCCCCCGCCCTCTCCGGCATGATCAACGCCCCCATCGGCCAGACAGAGGGCTCTCTCATGGCCCGGGAGGTGCGCCCGGACGGCCAACCCGCCCGCACCCGCTATAAAGTGGTGCGCCCCCTGGGATCCCGCACTCTTTTAGAGCTGGGGCTGGACACGGGCCGCACCCACCAGATCCGGGTCCACATGGCCTACATTGGCTGTCCCCTCACCGGGGATTTCCTGTACGGCAGGCCGGATCCTGCGCTGATTGCCCGCCCCGCCCTCCACTCAGCAGAGCTGGAGCTGGCCCACCCGGTCACCGGGGAGCGGCTGCGCTTCGCCGCCCCCCTGCCCGCCGATATGGCGGCGCTGATTCCAAAGGAGGATATTCCATGAAAAATTTACAGCTTGCAAGCATTTTGACGCTGTTCCTGTCGGTGATGCTGTGGACGGCGGGGCGGGTCTTTTTCACCCTGCCTGACTGGGCGGTGCGGGTCAACGGCGTTATCATGGTGATTACCATGGCGCTGCTGGTGTTTTCCACCGTCCGGCTTAAAATTAAGAATTCATGAAAATGGCTGGTCTCATATTGACAGGTTTATACAGTTTATAATATAATATTATAAATTAAAACAAGGAGGGAGACCCATGGCAAAAAACGACCGCTTTCAAGTCATCCACTCGGAGGGCAACGGCCTCACCGGCCCTCAGCTTACGGTGCTGATGGACACCGCCACGGGGGTACAGTACCTGCTTGCCCAGTCCGGCTACGCGGGCGGGCTGTGCCCCCTGGTGGATCAAGAGGGCGGGCCCCTCAAGTGGGAAGTGTAAGTCCTTTTTCCCGCAGGCCCGTCCGGCAGCTGTACCGATTCTGCGCAGCGGCCCTATTGCGGAGGAAGTCCGGGGATTTCCCCGAACTTCCTCCATAACGTTAAGAATTCCTAAGGAAAGCGCAGGTTCTGTTGACATCTCAGCGCGATCAATTCATAATGTCCCTGGATTCTTTGGATCAAAAGCTGAGAAAGGAAGAGTGAACATGTCGAAGAATGACCGCTTTCAAATCGTCCAGGAGGAGGGCAACGCCCTGACCTCGAACCATCGCATGGTGCTGGCGGATGCCACCACCGGCGTGCAGTACCTGTTCGTAAAAGACGGCTACGCGGGCGGACTGTGCCCCCTGGTGGACCGGGACGGCAAGCCCCTGACTTGGGATAAGTAAGAACTGCGGAACCGCGGGCTAGGCGCCGTCTGAAAATTGACAATTTGCCCAGCGGCAAGGAATTTTTTCGCCGAGCAAGGCGATTTGGCGCAGAAATACTTTGTGTATTTCAAGGCAAGCAACGCGGTTCGGCGGAAAAAGGCCCGCCGATTGGGCGTGCTGACAATTTTTAAACAAGCCCTAAATCAGCAAGAGCGATTTGCGAGAGGTTTTGCGCCAAAATGCGGCGCAATTTTGCAGGAATAATTGTGTTTATTTCAAGAAATTGCAACAAAATTCTGGTGCAAAATATCTGCAAAGCGCCGCAGGTGTATTTAATCAGTGCTTCCCTAAGACCAACGTGGAGCAAAAGCGGGGAGGCCCCACGGGGATCGGACAGCTTTTGTGGAATCGGAGGGCTTGGAACCGCGCCGCGAATAGGCGCAGCATGATCTGGAAACGCGGATAAGCGGACGGCGAGGACGCTTGGGCCGCAGCGGGGCCGGACGCAGGGGCGCATCGCGGGGCAAACAAAAAAGTCCGGGAAACTTTCCCGGACTTTTTATTCTGTGGAAACAGCCACGACCCTGCCGGGTTTTATCAGCATAGGGACACCCCAGCCCCAATCAGGCCCACTGCGGTGAGCTCCAGCATGGTTGGAAAGGCCCATTCCATTGGGGTAGAGGACACATCAAAATAAACGAACATACTTGAGATTTTCAGCGCCATCATCAGCGCGCACAGGCTGAGGACATACACCGCCCGCCACCGGCGGTCAACGGCGCGGGCGTTCACCAGCCCCGCCACACCCGCTGCCGCCAGCAGCGCGGCAACGCCTTTGAAGAACAGCGCATTGAGTTCCCCGGCATACATCCCCGCCAAAATGGGACCGTCGCCGGTGAAGGGCATATGGACAGGCCCGCACAGCATCCACCACATAATTCCCATCGTTATCACCAATATTGCCAGCATAACGGCAGCCGGCTTTGGCAAGGGCGGGTTTTTATCCCCCTTCCGCCGCCGGAACCAAAGCAGGGGCACAACCACCCCCACCGCCAGAAAGACACGGTACAACGGGAAGCCGGTGGAGAACAGGCTTTTCCAAACGACGCGCAATGCTTCCAACCCAAATTTTTTGGAACTCAGCACGGGAATCACGGCGCAGGCGGCCAAAACGACGAACACACCCAGCCAAACGCAATAGGATTGGGGCCGGACAAATTTCTTTGCCGCTTTCTGCGGCCGCTCCGCACCGGCGAAAGACGGCGCCCCCGCCTTATCCCCATAGTCAGCGACAACGTTCTCCGCCTCCCCCTGGGGCAAGTACCAATGGGCCCACCAGGACAGCCGCGCCATATCGTTTTTTCCCATAGAAAACTCCCTCCCTGTATCCAGTGTTGAAAAAACACCGCCAGCAATACGGCATCCGTTATTCTACCGCAAAAAGGCAATTACGCTATCAATGGTGTAATGCGGGATATAAAAGGGATGGGGCTCAAAATCACTTCTCTTTCAATATTATTGTACCACAGCCCCTGTAAAAGTCAACACATAATATTTTTTGCGTCGCCCCTAATTTGTCCAAAAAGGCGGGGCGCCCCGGCGGCTGCGCCCCCCAGGCGCATAAATTCCCCTTCCCTTTTCCACGGAAATCGGGTATAATACTGCCAGCCGCCCCTGCGGCCGGCAGTATTTTTTACCCGAGGTGACCAGCCATGGCCCGAAACGACATAAACCGCCCCACCATGAAGATCTCCTACAACGCCCCGGTGGCCCTCACCTTCGCCCTGCTGTCCCTGCTGGCGCTGGCAGCCAACTACTTCACCGGCGGCTGGGCCAACGCCCGCCTGTTCTCCGTCTACCAGTGCTCCCTGGCCGACCCCCTGGCCTGGCTGCGCTTCTTCGGCCACGTGCTGGGCCACAGCGGCTACGCCCACTACATCGGCAACATGGTGCTCATACTGGTCCTGGGGCCCAATCTGGAGGACCGCTTCGGCAGCTGGAACGTGCTGTGGGCCATTTTGTTCACCGCCCTGGTGTCCGGGCTGGTGCAGTTCCTCTTCTTCCCCAGCACCGCCCTGCTGGGGGCGTCAGGCATCGTGTTCATGATGATCCTGCTCTCCTCCTTCGGGGGCGTGCGCAACGGCACCATCCCCACCACCCTGATCCTGGTGGCCATCTTCTACCTGGGCGGGGAGCTGTGGGACGCCATCTTCGTCAAGGACAACATCTCCCAGCTCACCCACATCATCGGCGGGCTGTGCGGGACGGTGCTGGGCTTCGCCCTGTCTGGGAAGCGGTAGTCCCGGCCCCCTCCCATCCAGGAGGGGGCTTTTTTCGCGCCTGTAAACAATATGTGAACAACATATATTTTTCTTGACAGGCAGGGTTGCCCGCGCTAATATATGTGAAGCAAATATATTTGGAGGTGTTCCCGTGAGCGAGGCTGACCGGATTTCGTTGCTCACCGTATTTCAAACCCTGAAAACCAAAACCGCCCGTCTGCTGGAGCCTATCGTTCAGGCAGAGGGACTCACCCCCCTCCAGGCTTCCGTACTGCTCCAGCTGGTCCAAAAGGACGCCGCTGTGGGCGACATCAGCGAGGTCACCTGTATGGGCCAGGCCAACGCCTCCTCCCTGTGCAAAAAGCTGGAGCAGGGCGGCTACCTCACCCGGAGCAGGGACCGGGCCGACGGCCGGGTAGTCACCCTCTCCCTTACCCCCGAGGGGCGGGCGGCGGCGGGGCGCATCCAAGCAAAGCTGAACCAGTTTCTGGAGCTCATCAACGCCCTCCCGGCGGAACTGCGCGGCGACCTGATGCGCGGTCTTCAGGCCGCCACCCAAATGCTGGACTACCTATTTGACCAAACCAAAGGAGACCAAAAATCATGCTGAAACTTGTTGGCATTACGAAACAGTACACCCTGGGGGGCAATACCATCGACGCCCTGCGGGGGGTGGATCTGGAGTTCCGGGAAAACGAGTTCGTGTCTATCCTGGGCCCCTCCGGCTGCGGCAAGACCACCACGCTGAACATCATCGGCGGGCTGGACCGCTACACCAGCGGCGACCTCATCATCAACGGCCGCTCCACCAAGGACTACAAGGACGGGGACTGGGACGCCTACCGCAACCACTCCATCGGCTTCGTGTTCCAGAGCTACAACCTGATTTCCCACCAGAGCGTGCTGGCCAACGTGGAGCTGGCGCTCACCCTGGCGGGCGTGTCCAAGAAGGAGCGCCGCCGCCGGGCGGTGGAGGCGCTGGAACAGGTGGGGCTGGGGGACCAGCTGAACAAGGTGCCGTCGCAAATGTCCGGCGGGCAGATGCAGCGGGTGGCCATCGCCCGGGCCCTCATCAACGACCCGGACATCCTCCTGGCCGACGAGCCCACCGGCGCGCTGGACAGCGAGACCAGCGTGCAGGTGATGGAGCTTTTGAAGGAGGTGGCCCGGGACCGGCTGGTCATCATGGTCACCCATAACCCGGAGCTGGCCCAGCAGTACTCCACCCGCATCGTCACTTTGAAGGACGGCAGGGTCACCGGCGACTCCAACCCCTACCATTCCCAGGAGCAGGCCCCCGTCCTCACCGGGAAGCAGGCCAGGGCGGAGAAAAAGCCCTCCATGTCCTTCCTCACCGCCCTGTCCCTGTCGCTGACCAACCTGCGCACCAAAATGGGCCGCACGGTGCTCACCGCCTTCGCCGGCTCCATCGGCATCATCGGCATCGCCCTCATCCTGGCCCTGTCCGCCGGCATCAACGACTATATCAACCAGGTGCAGGAGGACACCCTGTCCAGCTACCCCCTCACCATCCAGGCGGAGAGCACCGACATGACCGCCATGATGGCCTCCCTCATGGGGGCGCGGCACAGCCAGACCGGGGGCGGGGAGGGCGGCGCCAATCCCGACCCTGACCGGGTGTACGCCTCCACCGTCATGTACGACATGATGGACTCCATGCTCAACGCCGAGGTGGAGACCAACAACCTGGTGGCCTTCAAGGAGTACCTGGACAACGGGGGCGGCGGCATCAAGGACATGGCCAACATCCACTACAGCTATGACTTTGACTTCGACATCTACACCCAGGACGAAAACGGGGACATCATCAAATCCGACGTGATGGCCCTGATGCAGGACGCCATGGCCGCCATGTACGGCGGGGACTACTCGTCCTACTTTGAGCAGATGGGCTCCATGTACTCCGCCATGGACGTGTGGGAGGAGCTGCTCCCCGGCGAGGACGGCCAGCTCATCGCCCCCCAGGTGCAGGCCGACTATGAGCTGCTGTACGGCGGCTGGCCGGAGGACTACGACGAGGTCATTTTGTTTGTGGACGGAAACAACGAGATCTCCGATTTGATGCTCTACGCCCTGGGCCTGATGCCCCACGACGACATGGAGGAGGCCATGGTGTCCATGTCCAAGGGGGAGACGGTGGAGATCGGTGAGATGAGCTGGGGCTACGAGGAGCTGTGCAGTCTGGGCTTCAAGCTCATCCTCCCGGCGGAGTACTACCAGCACGACCCGGCCACGGACACCTACACCGACATGTCCGCCACCGAGGCGGGGATGGATTTCCTCTACAACAGCGAGGACACCGGCATCCGCCTGAAGGTTTCCGGCATTGCCCGGCCCCTGGAGGGAGGGAACGGGATGCTGTCCGGCGGCATCGGCTACACCAGCGCCCTCACCCGCTTCGCCATCGAGACCACCGGGGAAACCGAAATTCTGAAGACCCAGCTGGACGACCCGGACACCGACGTGATCGTCAACCTGCCCTTCCCCAAGGACGACGACGTGGAGCCCACCGAGGAGGAGAAGGCCGAGGCCGTCACGGAACATTTGAGTACGCTGACCGCCCAGGAGAAAGCGGCGGCCTATGTGGACGTGATGGGCCAGCCCTCCCAGGAGTATGTGGATATGGTGGTGGAGCAGCAGATGGCGGGCCTCACCCGGCAGGCCATCGAGGACATGATCGTGGAGCAGTACGCGGACGAGATGGGGGTAGACGGGGATACCGTCCGGGGCTACATCGCCGACATGGACGATGACGAGCTGTTCTCCAAGGTGGAGGAAGCCATCGCCCAGTCCGTTCGGGAGCAGTATGCCCAGGGGATCCAGGACCAGCTGGGGGCCATGAGCCAGGACCAGCTGGCCGCCATGCTGGACGCGGCGGCGGATTCGGACGCCTCCCCCCTCCCCATGCCGGTGGAGCCGCTGGAGCCGTGGCAGTTTGTCTACCTCTACGACCACTATATGCCCCCCACCCGGTCCTCCTCCACCTATGAGGACAACCTGGACCTGCTGGGCTATACCCGGCTGGACTCCCCCTCCGCCATCAGCATCTACGCCACCACCTTCGCCCAGAAGGACGAGATCGCCGACCTGATCCAGGCCTACAACGACGGCGTGGACAACGAGGAGGACGAGATCACCTACACCGACTATGTGGCATTGCTCATGAGCTCCATCACCGGCATCATCAGCGGCATCAGCTACCTGCTCATCGCTTTTGTGTCTATCTCCCTGGTGGTGTCGTCCATCATGATCGGCATCATCACCAACATCTCCGTGCTGGAGCGCACCAAGGAGATCGGCATTCTCCGGGCCGTGGGCGCGTCCAAGCGGGACGTGTCCCGGGTGTTCAACGCCGAGACCCTCATTGTGGGGCTGGCGGCGGGGGTGCTGGGCATCCTGGTGAGCGTGGCGGCCACCTTCCCCATCAACGCCATCATCCACAACCTGACGGGGCTGGACGACCTCACCGCCGTGCTGCCCGCCGGGGCGGGGGCCATCCTGGTGTGCATCAGCGTGGCACTCACCGTGTTCGCGGGGCTGATGCCCTCCCGTGGCGCGGCCAAGAAGGACCCGGTGGAGGCGCTGAGGAGCGAGTAAAGAAGCGTGAGGGCAGGCGCATAGGGGGCTTGGAGCGAAGCGGGGAAAAAGCCCCGCCGCGCCGCGCGGGGCTGGTCTTGCCCGAGACAGAGCGAAAGCGACCCGGCCATGCGCCCAACCCGAGCGTGACAATAGCGGCAGTCAAAGAGACACCAGGAGGGCAAGAACCATGGAGCTGATTGTCAAGCATTTTTCCCAGCTCACCCGGGACGAGCTGTTTGAGATCTACAAGCTGCGGGTGGCGGTGTTCATCGTGGAGCAGCAGTGCGCCTACCCGGAGGTGGACGAGTACGACCCTGCCGCCTACCACCTGTGGCTGCACGATGAAGATGGCATCCAGGCCTACCTGCGCCTGCTGCCCCCCCACACCACCTTCGACACCGTGTCTATCGGCCGGGTCATCGCGGTGAAGCGCCGCCAAGGCCTGGGTGGGCGTATCGTGGCCGAGGGCATCCGCGCCGCCCAGGAGAAATTCGGGGCGGACACCATCACCATTGAGGCCCAGACCTACGCCAGGGAACTCTACGAGAAGGCGGGCTTCGTCCAGACCTCCCAGGAATTTCTGGAGGACGGCATCCCCCACATCCGAATGGTGTGGAACAAGCCGTGAACTGAAGCAGAGGGCGGCTGCCGCTGGCAGCCGCCCTTTCCCCTTGCGTTTTTTGAGCGTTGTGATATAATTGATCGGACATTGAGCCAGGGCTTGTTAAAAATCGCCAACATGCCCAAGCGGCGTGTCTTTTCCTGCCATACGGCGTTGATTTGACTTGAAATACACAAAGTATTTCTGCGCCAAGCCGCCTTGCCTGGCGAAAAAATCCCTCGCCGCTGGGCACATCACCAATTTTCAAACAGCACCTAGATTGGAGAAATTCCCATGGATTACTTTCACCTGTCCGCGCCGCAGGACACCGTGGAGCGCCTCAGCACCCTGGGGCTGGCCCACCTGGGCGACGGGGTGTACGAGCTGATGGTGCGCTCCTGGCTGTGCCTCCACGGCAAGGCCACCAACACCGGGCTTCACAAGGCGGCGGTCAAGTACGTGTCCGCCCCCGCCCAGGCCAAATTGGTACACGCCATCCTGCCCCTTTTGAGCGGGGAAGAGCAAGCCGTCTACCGCCGGGGGCGCAACAGCCACACCGCCGCCGTCCCCCGAGGGTCCAGCGTAGGCGAGTACCACGCCGCCACGGCGCTGGAGTCCCTGTTCGGCTGGCTGTACCTGCAAGGGAAAACGGAGCGCCTGAACGAATTGTTTGAAGCCATGATGGAGGAGGCCGCCCATGCCTTTTGACTCGCCGGCGCAAAGTCCGCTCTGCTCACAGCACCCTTGCGGCCGCTCCTCACGCCGCTCCCTTGCGCCTCCTCTCCCCACAAAGCCAGAGGACGGCTTTGCGGGGGCCCCATATTTGTTTGGGAGGAACCATAATTATGCCTTTTGACGCTATCTTTATGACCGCCCTGGCCGGAGAACTGCGGGAAAAGCTCACCGGCGGCAAGGTGGACAAGCTCTACCAGCCCGCCCGGGACGAGGCGGTGCTCCACATGCGGGCCGGGCGGGACAACGTGCGGCTGCTGCTGTCCGCCAGCCCCGCCCACCCCAGGGCCCAGCTCACCCGCGTCCCCCGGGAAAACCCGGAGACGCCCCCCATGTTCTGTATGCTGCTGCGCAAGCACTTCACCGGCGCGCGGCTGCTGGAGCTCGCCCAGCCCTCCATGGAACGGCTGCTGGACTTCCGCTTTGAGACGCTGGACGAGCTGGGCGACCGGGTGGAGCGGCGGCTGGTGCTGGAGTGCATCGGGCGCAAGTCCAACCTCATCATGCTGGACGGCGCGGGGCGGATCACCGACTGCATGCGCCGGGCGGACGGGGATCTGTCCGCCCGGCGGCCCGTGATGCCGGGGCTGTTCTACGCCCCCCCCGAGCCCACCGGGCGGCTGGACCCCTCTGCCATGCCCCCCGATGAACTGCGCGCCTTCGTGCTGCAAAACGCTCCGGAGGGGGACGGCCAGGGCAGATGGCTGCTGGACACCTTCAACGGCCTGTCCCCCCTGGCCGCCCGGGAGCTGGCCTTTCAGGGGGAGGGCACCCGGGAGGGGCTGGCAAACCGCCTGGAGCTGCTGATGGACCGGGTGCGGGCGGGGGACTTCACCCCCATTGTCCTTGTCCGGGACGGCAAGCCCTTTGACTTCACCTTCATGCCGGTGCTGCAATACGGCCCCTCGGTGGAGCTGCGCCGCTATCCCACCTTCTCCCAGCTGCTGGACGATTTCTACGAGCAGAAGGAGGCCCAGGAGCGGGTGAAGCAGCGGGGCCAGGACTTCATCCGCTCCGTCACCCAGGCCCGCAACCGCACGGCCAAAAAGATCGCCAACCAGGAGGGCGACCTGGCCAAAACCGCGGACCGGGAAAAGCTGCGCCAGTACGGCGACATCATCACCACCAACCTCCACGCCATGTCCAAGGGGCAGGCGGCGCTGCGGGCGCAGAACTACTACGATCCCCTGGGGGGGGACGCGGACATCCCCCTGGACCCCTTGCTCACCCCCCAGCAAAATGCCGCCAGATACTACAAGGACTACAAAAAGGCCCAGAAGGCGGAGGAAATGCTCACCCTCCAGCTGGAGAAAAACCGGGCGGAGCTGTCCTATCTGGACAGCGTACTGCAAATGATTTCCCTGTCCGAGGGGGACCGGGACCTCCAGGAAATCCGCCAGGAGCTGATGGACAACGGCTACCTCAAGCAGCACAAAAAGAAAATGACCGCCAAGGGCAAGGTGAAAATCGTCCACGCCAAACCCATGGAGTTCCGCTCCAGCGTGGGGCTGGCCATTTTGGTGGGCAAGAACAACAGCCAGAACGACCGGCTCACCCTCAAGGACGCGGACAAGCGGGATCTGTGGCTCCACGCCCAAAAGCTCCACGGCTCCCATGTGATTTTGAAAACCGGCGGCGTAGAGCCGGACGAGGCGTCCCTCACCGAGGCGGCCATGCTGGCGGCCTGGTTCTCCCAGGGCCGGGATTCTGGCCAGGTGCCGGTGGACTACACCCCTGTCAAGGCGGTGAAAAAACCCGCCGGGGCCAAGCCGGGGTATGTCATTTACAGCACCTGCCGCACGGTGTACGTTACCCCCAGCGAAGAGCTGGTGCGGCGGCTTCGGGACGGGAAAAAGGAAGGGGGCGCGGCGCGCTATGTGTGAGTTGATGCCAAACCGGGACCTGCGCCAATGCGCCCGGCAGTCTATCGCCCTGCGCCTCCAGTCCCCCGCCCAGGCGTGGCCCCGCTTTGGCCGGGACCTGACGCTGGTGGACGAGGACGGCCCGGACGGCTCGCTGCTCTTCGCCTGCCGCACCGACCCGTCCATGTCCAACCCCCTGGGCATCGTCCACGGCGGGATCACCGCCGCCCTGCTGGACACCTGCATGGGGGTCACCTGCTCCGCTCAGTGCGGCCGGGCCGCCACCCCCACCGTCACCCTGACCGTCAACTATGTCCGCCCCGTCCCCCTGGACGCCCAGCTGCGGGTGCGCACCCGCACGGTGCGCATCGGCCGCTCCACCGGCCAGCTGTCCGCCGAGGTGTCCCCGGCGGGCCGCCCGGACGAGGTATTCGCCACCGCCACGGGGGTATACGCCATCCGGCGGTGAATACAGCTTCTCAAGTAAAAAGGGCCGCCCCTCTGCAAAGGGGCGGCCTTTCCTCATCCCTGTTTCATCAGCAGCGTCCCGCTGCAGGGGGGCACCGTCACCCAGTTTCCGTGGGAGATGAGGGGCCGGTGCTGGTCGGCGTTCACGCCGTCCGCCCGGATTGTCCACCGCCCGGAGGGCAGCTGGATGGCGTAGTCGTGGCCGGTGGCGTTGTAGGCCACAAACAGCAGCTCCCCACAGGGGCCGCCCCCCTCCACCTGGAAGGACACAACCCCTTCCCGGTACACGTTGGGCTCCACAATGCGCCCGCCCGCCCCGGGGCCCTTGTCGCACAGCCCCGGCAGGGACTTGCGCAGCCGGATGAGCTGGCGGTAGTAGTCGGTCAGGCCGCCGAAGCTCCAGGCCCGGTGCCAGTCCAGCCGGTTGACCTCGGGGGAGGATTTGTAGCTGTTGTGGTCCCCCAGCTTGGTGCGGCCAAACTCCTCCCCCGCCTGGAGGAACAGGTTCCCCTGGCAGGTGAAGCACACAAAGGCGGCCAGCCTGTTCTGGGCCAGCAGGTCGTCCCGGGGCTCCTGGTAGCACACCGCCCCGCCCGGACCGGGGGAACACAGCGCCAGCTTATCCCAAAGGGTATAGTTATCGTGGGCGGACACATAGTTGACCACCTGGGAGCAGGCCCGGGGCTTGAAGTCGCCCACGCCCCCCGTCCAGCCGGCGGCGGCGCACAGGATGGTCTCCCCCAGCCCCACTCCGCCGTTGACAAAGCCGGGCTGCTCACAGTGGAAGCAGTCGCCCTTGATGGCGTCCCGGGTGGTATCGCAGAACATGCCGATGCGGGGATCCAGCAGGGAGGCGCTGTCCTTCATGGGGGAAACGCTTCCCGGCTCCATAGGGGAATCCGCCGCCCGCCAGGGCTCGCCGTATACCAGCTTTTCCCCCTTGCCGAAGGCGGCGTCCAGCGCCCTCTGGATGCGGTTCATCAGCTCCACGGTCAAAAGGCCCATCAGGTCGAAGCGGAAGCCGTCGATATGGTATTCCTTCGCCCAGTACAGCACCGAGTGGACAATATAGTTGTCCGCCATGGCCCGCCCCGCCGCGATGTCGTTGCCGCAGCCGGAACCGTTGGACAGCGTCCCGTCCGGCCATCGGCGGTAGTAATACCCGGGCGCGGACCGCTCCAACCAGGAGTCGGCGGCATAGGTGTGGTTATACACCACGTCCATCACCACCCGCAGGCCGTTTTCATGGAGCGCCTGCACCATCTCCTTGCACTCCCGGATGCGCACCGCCCCATCGGCCGGATCGGTGGAATAGCTGCCCTCGGGCACGTTGTAGTTCATGGGGTCGTAGCCCCAGTTAAACTGGCTGCCGTCCCCCTCCTCGTCCACCGAGCCAAAATCGTAAATGGGCAAAAGCTGGACATGGGTGACCCCCAGCCCCTTCAAATGCTCCATGCACAGGGGGAGGCGGCCCTTCCCGTCCCTCCAGGCGAAGGCCTTGAACCTGCCGCGGTACTCCTCCGGCACGCCGCTGTCCGGGTGGTGGGAGAAGTCCTTCACGTGGAGCTCATAGATGATGTTCTCCGGCGGGAGGGGGGGCGCCGCGTCCCGGCTGAAGCCCTCCGGGTCGGTGCGCGCCAGATCCACCGCCATGCTCCGCTTCCCGTTGCGGCCGCAGGCGGCGGCGTAAGGGTCGGCGGTGAGGGCGGTATCCCCCTCCACCGTCACCTCGAAGTCATAGTAGACGCCGTGGAGATCCCCCTCCACCGCGCAGCTCCACACCCCCCGGTCCCCCAGCCCCAGCAGCCGGTGGTCAAACCAGGGCCCGGCAGTGTCGTGCCGGTATAAAAACAGCTCCACCCCGGAGGCCTCCGGGCTCCAGAGCTTGAATACCGTCCGGTCCGGGGTGCACACGGCCCCAAGATCGCAGCCCTCATAGGCGTACCGGCGGTCAAATTCCCTGTCAAAGCGCGTATGATTTCTCACACTCATTCCCCACAGCACTAAAATGGCTTGTCAAAACCATCCGGAAATCTTGCCCGGTTTTTCTACTATATTCGTTTTCTCCCCTCCTGTCAACTAAAAAACGCTGGAATGCCATATTTTTCTAAGTTCCGTAAAATATTCCCGGCCTGACGGGTTCAGGCCGGGAATCCTCTGTTTTATTGGTCCTCCTGATCTGGAAAATAATCCCGGAGGAAGGTGGACACCGCCGTCCAGTACAGCTCTGGGTCGGTGCCCACCGCCTGGGCGTGGCCCGCGCCGGGCGCCCACAAAAACGCCTTGGGGCACCGGGCCGCCTGGTAGAGCTTTCCCATCATGGAGGCGGGCACAAAGTCGTCCTCCACCCCATGGACGAACAGGGTGGGAGTGCTGGAGCGGGCCACCGCCCGGATGGGGGCCGCGTCCCGCAGGTCAAACCCCGCCCGGCGCAGGGCAGTCTTGCGCAGCACGGAAAACAGCAGTCCCGCCGGAAGGGGCACTTTGGTGGGCAGCACATCGTGGTAGCGGGCCAGCACATGGCGGGCTTCCGCCTCAATGGAGGTGTATGCGCAGTCGGACACGGCGGCCTTCACCTGCCGGGGCAGCGCCCCGCCGGTGGCCATAAGCACCGTGGCCGCCCCCATGGACACGCCGTGGAGGAGGATCTCCGCCTCTGGGTCCCGGCGGATGACATAGTGGCACCACCCCACCAGATCCAGCCGCTCGTCGTACCCCCAGCCCACGTAGTCCCCCTCGCTCCTGCCGTGGCCCCGCTGGTCGGGCAGCAGCACGTGCCAGCCCAGCTGGTTATAGTGCCTGGCGATGGCCCCCATGGATTCGTAGGTGTCGTGGTAGCCGTGGACGCAGATGGCCCAGCGGTGGCAGTCCGGCGCCCCCGGCGCCACCGTCCCCCACAGCAGCAGCCCGTCCGCCGCCTGTATCCCGGCCTCACGGAAGCCCTCCATATTCCTCGCCCACAGCCGGCCCTCGGCCTGCACCGGGTTGGGCTCCTCCGTCCAGGCCTCCCGGGCCCGGGGCACCATCATCTGCCCATACAGGTAATTGCCCAGCGCCGCCAGGCCCCCCGCCGCCCCGGCGCCCGCCGCGGCCAGGCCCAACAGGCCAAAGGTGGTTTTTTTCTTCATAGCGGCCTTCCCCCCAAAGACATTTTTTCCATCATACTCCCGGCGGAGCGGCCCGTCAACGGGAAAAGTGTAAAACCTTTGTAAACCCACCCCTCCGCCCGGCGGATGTGCAACGGCAGGGGGATGGCCTGTCCGTTTTTCCGGCACGTTTGCAAAAAATCGCGAAAAAAATATCCGCCGCAACCCTTGACTTGGGGCGGAGGACATGGTATCTTAGAAAGCGGACTAGAACAGCAGTTCTAATTGTGGAAGGGAGGTTCGAGATTATGACCTTGTCACCCCGCGCAAACGCCCCGCCCACGCTCTTCCCAGGAGGGGCGCACCCACGCCGCCCCCCAGGCTTTGTGGGGAGAGGCGGAGCAGGGAAGCATAGCAAAAGTCTCCCCCTCAAAAGAGCGGGAGACTTGAGCGGAGCGGACTTTGCTCCGATGTGGTGGAGGAGGATGGATTCGAACCATCGAAGGCAAAGCCAGCAGATTTACAGTCTGTCCCCTTTGGCCACTTGGGTACTCCTCCGTATTCAGTTGGGCGGAAGAAGGTGGAGCTGGTGGACGGATTCGAACCCCCGACCTGCTGATTACAAATCAGCTGCTCTACCGGCTGAGCTACACCAGCGCAGAAGTCTTCCGCATTCACAGCGGAGCTTATTATAACAGCAGCAGACGGGCTTGTCAACCATTTTTCCAAAAGAATTCAAAAATTCAAAAAGGTGAGGAGATGGCCGCACACGGCATATTGGAACCTTCCACCCCCGGGGGGGCTGCGGTGCTCCCTGTGCGCGGGGGAGCTTTACCCCGGCGACCTCTATTTCGAGCTGGACAGCCGGGCGGTATGCGAGGACTGCCTGGGGCGGTATGCCCGGCGGTATTTCGCCGGGCAGCTGCGCCGGGTGGGCCGGGAGCCGCGGCAGCAGCCGCAACACTGTTTTTAAGGCAAAGGAGTACAAGAGAGAACCTATGACGTTATACGAACTATCCCTGGAATACGCACGTACGGCGGCGGACCTGCGCCGCCGGATCGTGGAGCTGGAGCACGCCGGACGGGAGACGGACAGCGAGGCGCGCCGCCTTCAGCTGGAGGGACGGGCCAGGCCCCTGCGCTCCATGTACCGGGACGTGCGGGCGGTGGCCCGCCACCTGGAGCACTATTACGAGAAGCACACGCCCCGGCAGGCCGGGACAGCCCCGGCAGCGCAGCACAAAAGGAGGGCTTGACCATGCGCACCGTTTCTTACGACAACACCTTCGGCATGGTGGACCTGGCGGTATACACCGAGCTGATGGCCCAGGACAACAAGGACCAGATCAACCGCCTCAAGCGCAACCTCACCCATGCCCTGCGCCAGGACGTCACCCAGAGGCAGCGGGAGTACATGATCCTCTACTATGGGCGCAACATGAGCATGGAGGCCATCGCCAAGCAGTGCGGGGTAAACAAGTCCACCGTGTCCCGCACCCTCAAGCGCGGGCGGCAGCGGCTTTACCGCTGTCTGCGCTATGGCGCGGCAAACCTGCTGGAGCAGGCTGAAAGTTAGATATTCTCACAATTGAAAACCGGCCCGGCTTGTGATATGATGCTTGCGGTACTCCAGAACGGAAAAAATTCAATCAGCTGAGGTACATCATGAGTTATCGCGGGGTATTTTTTGACTTTGATTACACACTGGGCGATTCCACCTCCGCCATCGCCGAGGGCTACCGTCTGGGCTTCCTGGAGCTGGGCCTGGACCCCCCCACCGTGGAGCAGGTGCGCCACACTGTGGGCCTCACCCTGGCCGACGGCTACTCCCTGCTCACCGGGGACCATGACCCGGAGCGGCAGGAGGCGTTCTACCGCAGCTTCCAGCACACCGTGGGCGTGAAGGCGGACGGCGAGGGGCGGCGGCTGATGATCGAAGGGACCACCCTCTTCCCCGGCGCGGAGGAGCTGCTGGGGGCGCTGAAAAACGCGGGGGTGCGCACCGCCATCGTCTCCACCAAGCCGGGTTCCACCATCCGGCGCATTTTCGAGCACCAGGGGCGGCTGGACCTGCTGGATCTGGTGGTGGGGGGCGACGAGGTAACCCATACCAAACCCCATCCCCAGGGGGTGCGGCTGGCCCTGGAAAAGCTGGGGCTGCGCTCGGAACAGGTGCTGTTCTGCGGCGACACGGTGATCGACGCCGCCACCGCCCAGGCGGGGGGGTGCCCGTTCTGCGCGGTGCTCAACGGGACGACGAAGGCCAACGCCTTCGACCGCTTCCCCTGCGTACATATCGCCCCCAACCTGGACGAGCTGAAACGCTGGCTCAAGGTATGAACAACGCCCCCCGGCCGGCGCCGGGGGGCGTTTTCGTTCAGTTTGCGGGGGAGGGCTCCGACGAGGGGGCGGCGGAGACGTCCGCCAAGGGCTCGGAGGGGGCGCTGGCGCTGAAGGTCACGGTGATGGCGTAGACATGCTCATACCCGTGCTTGGCGTACTCCCGGGGCATGTGGAAATAGCCCACCTCATAGGAGCGGATCTCATTTTTCGTGGTGGCAATCTGGACCGCCAGGGGGATCTCCTGATCCAGCTCGATCTTGGCGCTCTCGGTAAGGGTGGAGGTGGCGAAGGTCATGGAGGCCGCATCGTCCCCCGCCGCCATCGTGACCTCGCTGGAAAAGATGCCGGCTGCGTCCTTACAGGCCATGCGCACCCCCTCGGTCATCTTGCCGAAGGTCAGCGCAACGCGGCCCGCGCCGCCGGCGGCCTCCAGGACGCCGTGTTCCGCGCAGTTCCATTCCCCGTCCGACAGCTCGTAGGCCCGCAGGTGGATGGACTTGGCCCCCTCCACCTGGAAATCGAAGATGTGGTAGGATTCCATGCCCAGGGCCAACAGGTCGGCCAGGGCCTGCTCCTCCTCGCTGAGCTGGGCGGGGGCGATGGTCATGGCCCCGCCCTTATTTTTGTCTTTATCCCCGTTTGCGCCGCACCCCGCCAGGGACAGGGCCAGCGCCGCCGCCAGCAGCAGGGAGACACATCGTTTTGCCCACATAAGGAGCACCTCCAACTGAAAAAATCTGTCGAACTAAAGGATATTATAGCACAATTCCGCCCCCCTGTCCAGCGCCGCCGGGACCAGGAAAACTTTTCGTTGTCACCACCGGCGGTTTATGGTATCATGATGCTCAAATAACCGTCCGCCGTCCGGCGGCTTGCTTGGGAGGGAACACCGTGAACATCCACGAATCCGCGGAAAACTACCTGGAGGCCATCCTGGCCCTGGGGGAAAAGGGCCCCGTGCGCTCCATCGACGTGGCCCAGCACCTGGGCTTCTCCAAGCCCAGCGTCAGCCGGGCCATGAGCCTGCTGCGGGAGGGGGGCTTCGTGGTCATGGATGCAGGAGGCTTCCTCACCCTCACCAACGGAGGGCTGGAGATCGCAGTGCGCATCTATGAGCGGCACCTGCTGCTCACCCGCTGGCTCATCCACCTGGGCGTGCCGGAGGATGTGGCCGCGCGGGACGCCTGCCTGGTGGAACACGACCTGAGCGTGGAGTCCTTCGACGCGCTGCGGGCGCACATCAACAGGGACATGGGGATTGAATAGGGACAGCAGGACCGCCGCTTTCAGCGGCGGTTCTGTATTTCCCCGCAGAGGCTTTCGTTAAAAATCCCCCGCACCTCCTCCACCCGGTCCGTCTGGCCCAGCGCCCACATCAGCTTGGTCACCGCCGCCTCGGTGGTCATGTCCCAGCCCTGGATCACCCCCTGGGCCAGCGCCCGCTGCCCCGCCTGGTAGAGGGAGAAGTCGCTGCTCTCGTAGAGGCACTGGGAGCATACCACCACCGCCATCCCCGCCCGGGCGGCGGCGTGGAGCTTTTCAATCAGGTTCCGGCGGATAAAGTGCAGCCCCCCCGCCCCGAACGCCTCGATGACCACCCCCCGGTAGTGCATCCGCAGCAGCATGTCAAAGATCTCCGGGTCCAGCCCCGGGGTGAGCTTGATGAGAAACACCTGCTGGCACAGCTCGTCCCGCAGCACGCAGGGGCCGGGCACACGGGGGATGGCCTCCTCCCGGATGGTGAGGCCGGAGCCGTTGACCACCGCCACCGCCGGCCAGTTCACGCTGTCGAAGGCGGCGAAGTCGGTGGTGTGGGTCTTGACCGCCCGGCAGCCCAGCATCACCCTGCGCCCAAAGGCCAAAAACACCCCTGGGCAGCCCTGGGCAGCCATGGCAAAGGCAGTGCGCAGGTTGTCCAGCCCGTCGGTGAGGGGGTGCTCAATGGGCAGCTGGGCCCCGGTGAGCACCACCGGGACGGGGATGCCCCGCACCATGAAGGACAACACCGAGGCGGTGTAGGCCATGGTGTCGGTGCCGTGGGAGATGACAATGCCGTCAA
Organism: uncultured Oscillospiraceae bacterium; assembly: GCA_910588105.1. Classification (GTDB taxonomy): domain Bacteria; phylum Bacillota; class Clostridia; order Oscillospirales; family Oscillospiraceae; genus Enterenecus. The sequence goes on from CAJUQD010000010.1 coordinate 65,642, forward strand.
AGCCCTCCCTGGCCTCAAAGACATGGCGGGCGATGAGCCGCCACTCCTCGGGCTGGATGTTGGACGAGTCCAGGTGGAGGATATCCCGGACGGTGATGTCGTAGCTGTCCCCCAGCGCCCCCAGGCTGCGGGCCAGGGCCTCCCCGTCCAGGCCGGGGGCCAGCCCCTCGTCGGTGAGCCGGGAGGCAATGGTGCCCCCGGTGGTGAGCAGTAAGATGCGCTTCATGAAACGCCCTCCTTCTACAAAAGCAGCCCCAGTATACCCCAATAAAATCCACTTTGCAAGTATTGTCATATGGCGGGGACAATAGTATACTGGGGACACAAACAAAAAGGGAGGCATTCGCCATGAGATACGACCTGCTTATTGTGGGCGGCGGCCCCGCGGGGCTCACCGCCGCCATCCATGCCCGGGCGCGGGACAAGTCCGTGCTCGTCATCACCAACGACCCCACCGCCTCCCCCCTGTGCAAAGCGCCCGCCATGGCCAACTACCCCGGCCTGCCCGGCGTCACGGGGCTGGAACTGGTGGAGCGGCTGGCCGCCCAGGCAAAGCATATGGGGGCGCGGTTCATGCCGGGCCGGGCCCTGTCCGTCATGCCCCTGGGGAACACAGTGATGGTGTCGGTGGAAAACGACGCGGTGGAAGGCTCGGCGGCCATCCTGGCCCCCGGGGTGTCCCGGGCCGCCCCCCTCCCCGGGGAGGAGGCGCTGCTGGGCCGGGGGGTAAGCTACTGCGCCACCTGCGACGGCATGTTCTACCGGGGCAAATCCGTCGTCTGCGCGGGGGACGCACCCAATTTCGACGAGGAGGCGGAGTTCCTGCGCTCCATCGGCTGCGAGGTTACCGTCAAGCGGCTGGCGGGGCTGTCCATCCTGGGTAAGGACCGGGTGACGGGGGTGCGGGACGCCGCCGGGGCGCTCACCCCCTGCCAGGGCGTGTTCCTGCTGCGCGCCTCCATCGCCCCCGCCCGGCTGGCGCCGGGGCTGGAGATGGATGGCAGCTATATCAAGGTGGACGCCCACATGGCCACCAACCTGCCGGGGGTATACGCCGCCGGCGACTGCACCGGCCAGCCCCTCCAGCTGGCCAAGGCGGTGGGCCAGGGGCAGATCGCCGCCCACTTCAGCCTGGAACGCGGGGGCGCGCTGTCATGAGCCTCCGCTTCGCCGTGTGCCACGGCGGCGGGTGGTCCAGCAGGGCGCCACATCGAGCTGGTGGAGGCCCAGGGCAAGTACCGCTCCCTGTGGGAGGCCCAGGCCCAGTACTGCAAAAAGCGCCGCCAGGCCCGGGAAACTGGCCTGGAAAGAAAAAACGCGCCGGGAAGGGTCCCTTCCCGGCACATTTTTTTGCGTCTTTTTGGGGGTGCGGACATTTACTTGGACCTAAAAGCCTAAGCAATGCCATCTCAAATC
>CAJUQD010000011.1 GCA_910588105.1 uncultured Oscillospiraceae bacterium
CTCACGTTTGCCCTCATTGCCATCTTCATTAGAAGATTTTAAACAGGCTCTAAGGAAAGCGGCGAGCCAATGCATGATATTCTGCTGAAACTTATGCTGGCGGAACTCAGCCCGACATAAGTTTTTTATCTGAAATTTGACGCCGGACAGGGGCGGTAGTATAATAAATATGGATAAAACCTCTTGTTTGGCGGCAAGAAAGGAGGATATTTTGAAACTGCCAAACAAAAATCACGCAGATGGAACCGCCGCGTTATACTGCCGCCTCAGCCGTGACGATAATCTGGACACCGAATCAAATTCCATCAGCAATCAAGAGAGCATTTGTCAAGGGGGATTTCACCCAAAAAGAGAAAGCGCCCCGTTAAACTGGAATTCAGCAATCTGACTTCTCGTTTCTCTTATCTATGGTAAACTGTTCCAAATTTATTCTATGGTTGTATTTTACAGAAGCTATCTTATCTTTTTCTATGATAAATTTATTGATATCAAGGCCATTTAGTGCAGCAATGGCAACAGCGTAATGTATCACATCCGCCAGTTCATTACCCAGTTGAGCTTGTAAATCCTTACTATCCGGCTTTTTCCTTCCTGCTTTTTTATTTAGAACTTCGGCCACTTCACCAATTTCTTCTACGAGTTTCATAAATAAACTTTGGTCGATCCCACCATTCCTGTAATGGTCAAGTAAATAAGCTTCCAGTTCCGCTATTGTCACTTCCATAATACAATTTCCTCCGCAAACTGGGATTTGTCGAATTAGCACGAACCAAGTATAGCACTAACGCAAGCGACTTTCAACCCTCATTATAGGCGTTGATAGTAGTAGCAAGCAATGCGCCGTATATACCCGGCGCGTGCTTGTTGATGGCTCACGGCCCCCAAGTCCCCAGTGCATCGGCGAAGCTCTGCCCGACGCACAAGCCGCCGTTGGCGTCTGCTGGCCTGTCCATACTGGGCAGGAAAGGAACGTCCGGCGGGAGCCGTCCCCGGAGGGCGCACGGTTGCCGTCAGGCAGTACCACCATCGCGCCCAAGCCGGTGGTGAGTAAGTGCGCACTTCGAGAGGGCTGACAAAGAGAACGGAGCGCCCGGGTCATCCCCGGACGCTCCCGCTTCGGTTCCCTCTTGCTGGTCGATCACCGCCTCTCCAGCCTGTGTCATTCTGCCACAAATGAACCGCAGTCAATGTAATGTAGTGGTCTGGTGAAACCACCCTTTATACATTACATCTCAGAAGAAAATTCTCCAGAAGGCGGCGAAAGAAAAAGGTTACTCGGACACCTTGTTTTTTGTGGACGACGGCATCACAGGCACCACCATGAAGCGGCCCGGTTTTCAAAAGATGGTTCAAGCCATTGAGTGCGGGTACATATCGGCGGTATTCGTGAAAGACCTTTCCCGCCTGGGCCGGAATTACATTGAGGTAGGCCGCCTGACGGAAGAATTTTTCCCGGCCCATGACGTGCGGCTGGTGGCCGTTTCCGATGGGGTGGACAGCGACGAGGGCGAAAACGAGTTTACTCCCTTCAAAAATATCATGAACGAATATTATGCCCGAGATATTTCCAAAAAGCGAAAAATCGTGAACAAACTGAAAGGAAATTCCGGGGTGCCGCTGTCCCCACCGCCCTATGGCTATCTCAAAAACCCGGAGGACCCCCGCTTTTGGGTGATCGACCCAGAGGCCGCCGCCGTGGTACGCCGCATTTATCAAATGGCCCTGGACGGCTATGGGCTGGCGGAAACCGCCGCCGCGCTGGAGCGGGACGGGATTTGCAATCCCACCTACTACTGGCGGAGCAAGGGAACCAACCGTGGCGGTTCTAAAAGCACCGTAGAACCCACCAAATGGGGCCACACCACTATCAAGAAAATCCTAACCACCCAGGAGTATTGCGGCGATGTGATCAATTTCAAATCCTACTCCAAGTCCTACAAAATGAAAAAGCGCATTGAGAACCCGGAGGAAAACCGGGCAATCTTCCTCAATGTCCATGAGGCCATCATTGACCGGCCCACCTGGGAAAAGGTACAGAAGATGAAGAAGGGGACGCGCCGCAAGCGGCCCACCGTCACCCAGGAGCCCAGCGTATTCTCCGGCGTTCTGAAATGCCCGGAGTGCGGAGGAAACCTCAACTTCCACTTCAACCAGGGCAACCACGACATCAAGTTTTTTAGCTGCCAGAACCATAACTCCGGCCTGCGGAAATGCTCTAAGACCCACTATATCCGGGTGGAGTTTCTGGAACAGGTGGTGCTGTATGAGGTCAACCGTCTGGCCCATTTTTCCAACGAGTACGAGGACGACTTCATCAAAGCCATGATGGGCCGTTCCGCAAAGGTGACGGAGAATGAGCGGGCCAGGAAGCAGCGGGAGCTGGATGGGCTGCTGGCGAGGGACAAAGAGCTTGACGGGCTTTTCGAGAGGCTTTACGAGGACAACGTGAGCCAGAAGATCAGCGACGCCCGGTTTGCGAAAATGTCCCAGCGGTACGAGCAGGAGCAGGGGGAGAACGCCAAGCGGATCAAGGCGCTGCGGCTGGAGCTGAAAAAGAGCGAGGGCCAGCGGATGGACATTGACACGTTTCTTGAAACGGTCCGGCGGTACACCAACGCCACAGAGATCACCCAGCGCATGGTGGCGGAGCTGATCGACCACATCGACGTGTACCATGCGGAGAAGCAGGACGGCGTTACCACCCAGCATATCACCATTTATTACAACTGTATCGGCGCTTTCTCCGTCCCTGACCGCCGGAAAATCCCGGCTGCGGAGATCACAATGGGGACGAGAAAGGGAGTAGCCGTCAGCTACTCCCCGGAGCGGATCGCCGTATAGGATTTTGAGTAAAAATAATGCGGAGTGTCCTCAAAGGATACTCAAATCCTATAAGGACACTCCGCATGGTGCGGATGACGGGACTCGAACCCGTACGGCCGTGGGCCACTAGCACCTCAAGCTAGCCAGTCTACCAGTTCCAGCACATCCGCATGTGCCGCGCCGCAGGGCCCTCCCCTCCGACGGGAACAGCTAAATTATAATGCGCAAAAACTTTTTTGTCAAGAGTAAAAAAACTGTTGACAACAGACGTCCGGCATGGTAATATTTATTTCGCGCTGAACGTTAAGCGCCTAGATGCGCGAGTGGTGGAATTGGTAGACTCGCTGGCTTCAGGTGCCAGTGCTCGCAAGGGCGTGCGGGTTCGACTCCCGCCTCGCGCACCAACTGAGAGAGACACGCCGTTGGCGTGCCTCTCTTTTTTGTCTCCCGGCGGCCCTGCCGCCCATCTCAACACACAGAGGATTGCCAACATGGAAAAACAGACCATAACCATCGGCCTGCCCCGGGCCCTGCTGTATTACCGTTATTATGCCCTCTGGCGCACCTTTTTCCAGGAGCTGGACATCAAGGTAGCGGTCAGCACCCCCACCGACCGGGATATCCTGGACCGGGGTACAGCCCTGGCCATCGACGAGGCCTGCCTGTCGCTGAAAATCTACCTGGGCCACGTGGCCGCGCTGGTCGGGAAGTGCGACTATATCCTGGTCCCCCGGGTGAGCAATTTCGGGCGGCACCGAAATATGTGCACCCGGTTTGAGTCCACCCCCGACCTGGTGCGCAGCGTGTTCCGGGATTCCGACCAGAGCTTCCTCTCCTACGAGGTGGACGAGGAGCAGAAAAAGACGGAGAAGGACGCTTTCCTGGATCTGGGCAAACGCCTGGGCTGCCCGCCCAAGGCCGTGAAGCGGGCCTATAAACAGGCAAAAAAAGCGGAAGCCGCCCACCACAAGGCCCGCGTGCAGAGATATGGGCAGCAGTACAAGCGGGACGCCCTCAAGGTGCTCATTGCCGCCCACAGCTACGTCATAGAGGATCCGTACATGGGCCGGCCGGTCACCGACTACCTGAAGCGGGTGGGGGTGATCCCCCTGCGGGCGGACATGGTAGACCGGGACGGGGCGCTGAAAAAGGGCCGGGAACTGTCCCCTACCTGCAAGTGGGAGATCAGCCGGGAAATCCTGGGCGGCATCGCCATGCACCAGGACGATGTGGACGGCATCATCCTGCTCAGCGCCTTCCCCTGCGGGCCCGACGCCATGGTCAACGAGCTCATCGCCCGGCGGGTGAAGGGCGTGCCCATGCTGAACCTGGTGCTGGACAGCCAGAGCGGCACCGCCGGGGTGGAGACCCGGCTGGAGAGCTTCATCGATATCATCCGCTTTCAGGAGGGCAAATTGTAATGGCAGAGGTAAAAACCAGAAAGGTGGCTTTCCCCCGGTACGCGGAGTATAGCTGTGCCTTCAAATACATTGTGGAGCAGGCCCTGGGCTGCAAGTACGTCATGCCCCCCGCCCTCACCAAGCGCACCATGGAGCTGGGCACCAAGTACAGCCCCGACTTCGTGTGCACCCCCTTTAAAACCATGCTGGGCAGCATCATCGAGGCGCTGGAGGCCGGGGCGGACACCCTGATAATGACCCATGGGCTGTGCCGGCTGGGGTACTACGGGGAGCTGCTGGAGCAGATCCTCCGGGATCTGGGCTACCAGTTTGACTTCATCAACCTGTCCGAGTACGACATGTCCAAGAAAAAGGAATATATCCGCATCGTCCGCCGCTTTAACCCCAAGGTGAACTACGCCCGGTTCCTGATCCAGTTCATGGAGGGCCTGCGGATGACGGAGTACGTGGACGAGATCACCGCCGAATATTACAAGGGCTGCGGGTTCGATGCCTCCGGCGGCCAGTATAAGCGGGCCTACCAGGACTTCCTCACCGCCATGTACACCGCCCAGGGCCGCGCCGATGTGGAGGCGGGCTACCGCGCCGCCAAGCGCTCCCTCCAGTCCATCCCCCTGGACAAGCCCCAGCGGCCCCTGCGGGTGGGCATCCTGGGGGAATTCTATACCGCCATGGACGCCTTTTCCAACCTGGAGCTGGAGCAGAAGCTGGCGGACATGGGGGTGGAAGTCCACCGCTGGATGAATGTCACCAACCAGTTCCTGCGCTACGGCAGCGGGCAGAAGAACCTGCGGGTGAAGATTCAGGACCTGTCCCAGTACGACATGGGCCCCACCTCCACCGCCAATATCTGGTATGCCCGGGAGTGCGCCGAGCGGGGCTATGACGGCCTGGTCCACATCAAGTCCGCCGGGTGCACCCCGGAGATTGACGTGATGCCGGTGCTGCAAAATATCAGCGCGGACCACAAAATCCCCGTGCTCTACCTCACCTACGACGCCCAGACCAGCGACGTGGGGCTCATGACCCGGCTGGAGGCGTTCTACGACATGATCGACATGAGAAAGAAGGTACTCTGATTTGGAACACGCATATATGGGCGTCGACGTGGGGTCCATCTCCACCAAGGGCGTCATCATCGACAAGAAAAACCATATTCTGGCCAGCCGGTATATCTGGACCCAGGGGGATCCCATCGGGGCGGTGAAGGAGCTGGTGCGGCTGCTGGAAGGCCAGTTCGACAAGGAATCATACAAAATCGTGGCCACCGGCACCACCGGCTCCGCCCGCAAACTGGTAGGCGCCGTCCTGGGGGCCACCATGGTGAAGAACGAGATCACCGCCCACGCCGTGGGAACCACCACCTTCTATCCCGACGTGCGCACCATTTTGGAGATCGGCGGCCAGGACTCCAAGATCATCCTGGTGGAAAACGGCGTAGCTGTAGATTACGCCATGAACACCCTGTGCGCCGCGGGTACGGGGGCTTTCCTGTCCAGCCAGGCCAAGCGGCTGGGCATCGAGGTGGAGGAGATCGGCGAGTACGCCCTCCGCTCCACCCACCCCACCCCTATCGCCGCCCGGTGCACCGTGTTCGCCGAGTCCGACCTGGTGCACAAAATCCAGATGGGCCACCCCCGGGAGGACATCATCGCGGGGGTTTGCAACGCGGTGGCGGCCAACTACCTCAACAACGTGGGGAAGGGCAAGAAGATTGTTTCCCCGGTGGTGTTCCAGGGCGGCGTGAGCAAGAACAAGGGGGTCGTGGCCGCCTTTGAGCGCACCCTGAACTGCCCGGTGATTGTGGATCCCAACGGGCACCTGATGGGCGCCCTGGGGGTGGCTATCCTGGCCCGGCGCGGCAGCGGGCGGCGGGAGTTCGACTTCGCCGTGGAGGACATGGACTTCCGCACCCGGGAGGCCGGCTGCGGCGGCTGCTCCAACAACTGTGAGATCATCTGCGTGTACCGGGGCAATGAGCTCATCGACTCCTGGGGCAACCGTTGCGAGCGGGGCGCGCGAGTGCGCTGAAGCAAAAAAAGCGGGCCAGATGCCGTTTCATCCGGCCCGGTGCTTTTCTCCATAGGAAAGCGCCGCTTCCTTGGGAAGCGGCGCTTTTTGCAGGTTTTTGCCGGGCCTGGGCCCCTTCACATCATCTTCACCGTGAAGTATACCGCCTGGGCGAACAACCACCCGGCCAGCACGTACAGCAGGTACTGCCCGGCGGACACCCCCAGGACGAGGGCCAGCACCATCACCACGGCGGTCACGGCGCAGGTGAGCCAGGTCATAAAGTAGTTGGACTCGGGGGGGAGCACCCGGACGCGGCCCAGCGTACCGTCATTCCTGCGCAGCAGGAAGGCCAGCGCCGCCGCCAGGGCCAGCACCACCAGCCCGCCCACGATACACGCGGTGATGAGCCTGGGGTGGTTCATATAGTACTGCCTATGGAGCCACACCGCCAGCAGCCCGCCGCAGGTAAGGGCGGCATTGTAAAAGAAGGGGCGCTGGTAGAGGAACAAGATGATGATGAGCACCGCGCCGCCGGCGGGGAACAGCATGAGGATGCGCACGCCGTCGGGGTAGATGAAGCGGCACACCAGGGACACCACCCAAAGCACCCCCCCGGCCGCGGCCAGGGCGGCGGGCAGCGCCACAGGCTTCCCGCTGCGGGCGAAAAGCGCCGCCCAGACGGCGCAGCCGGCGAGGATCACCACCCCGGCGATGTTGAAAATCTTGAAAAAGTCCAGCAGCCCCTTGGCCGCCACCGCGCCAAACGCCATGTCCACATATGCCTTTTGCAGCAGAAGCAGCAGCAGCTCCAGCACCACCGCGCCCGCAAGCCAGAGGAGCATCCGGTTAAAGACCTTGTCGTCCTCATTCTGGCGGCGCGCACGCTTTCCCTTGTCGAACATTGTCATCCGTCCTTTATCTTTGATGGCCTGCGGGAACGGCCTCTCCACACGGCCTGCTTTTGCATTTCAACCGGCCTGGGGCACCCCCCAGCATTGAACGCAGTATAGTATACCAGAAACTTCCCCGCATTGCAACAACAAAAATCGCCCCGCAGCCCACTTTCCCCCTTCCGCAGGAGGAAAAAAGCTGGTATACTATAGAATCCAGGGGCCGGGCGGCCCCCCGCCTGCCAATAGGCGCAATTTGGAAAGGAGTTTTTAATATGACCGATCAAGCCTTGGTAGACCTGGCCTTTTCCATGCTGGAGCGCTCCTACGTGCCCTACTCCCACTTCCCCGTGGGGGCGGCCCTGTTGTGCGCCGACGGCTCGGTGTTCACCGGCTGCAACATCGAAAACGCCGCCTACGGCCCCACCCTGTGCGCCGAGCGCGCCGCCGTGGCCAAGGCCGTCAGCGAGGGGCGCCGGGAATTCGCCGCCATCGCCATCGCGGGGAAGGGTGCGGACTACTGCTGGCCCTGCGGGGTGTGCCGCCAGGTGCTGTATGAGTTTGCGCCGGAGCTGACGGTGCTGGTGGCCCGGGGGGACGGGGCCTTCGTGAAGTTCCCCCTGAAGGAGCTTCTCCCCCACGGCTTCGGCCCCAGCTCGCTCAACTGAAACCAGAAGGGCCTCTGCCGGCGCAGGGGCCCTCTGTTTTGCCTGAAAAAAGCGCTGGTTCAATATGCCTGGGGCATCCTGCCGGTTTAATCAGCCCTTCCTTAAAGGAACCGCTTCATTTCCTCAATGTTGGCCTGCTCGGTTTTGAGCAGCCTGTCCGCCAGGCGGCGGATGCCCTCGTCCCGCAAATCGCACTCCCGGATGGTGCGCAGGCTCTTGGTCACCCCCATGGTGGAGCCCTGGATCACCATCTCGGCGATGTTGGCCGGGGAGCGGTCCGCCATGGCTTTCACCGTGCTCATCACCTCGGAGGAGGCCTTGGTCACCGGGCCCAGCCCCTTGGGGGGCTCCCCCCGGGCGTGGAGCAGGGACCCGGCGGCGTTTTGCAGCTTTTCATACTCGGCCAGCTGGCTGTTCAGGGCGGACACCAGCTTTGGCTCCCCGGCGTATTTCAGCACCGACCGGATGCCCTCCTGTCCCATTTCGGCGGTCTGGTAGATGTGGTTGAGCAGTTGGTTTTCGCTGAGCATTGTCATCACCTCAGCGCTAGTATGCCCGAAACGCCGGGAGAAAACCCCGCCGCGCGGACAGCAAAGCCTTCCCACCGGGGGAAGGCTTTGGAAGGGCCTCTATTTGTCCAGCTGTACCGGGGCCTTGGGCTCGTTCTTTTTCCGGGCGCTGGTCCGTCCCGCCTCGTGGATCTCCCCGGCGGCCACCAGGGAGCGTTTGGTCAGCGCCGGGCCCACCAGCTCGTACACCAGCACGGAGAACAGCACCACGCTGCGCACCACCGCGCCGTCGGCCAGCTGCTGGGCGGTGAGGGCCATGCCCAGCGCCACCCCCGCCTGGGGCAGGAGGGTGACGCCCAGATGCTTTTTGATGCTGTCGCTGCACCCGGTGAGGGCGCAGCTCCCATAGGCCCCAAGGTACTTGCCCAGGGAGCGGAACACGATATATACCAGCCCGATGAGCAGCACCATGGGGTTGGACAAAATTTTCAAATTCAGTTCCGCGCCGCTCAACACAAAGAACAGCACAAACAGCGGGGCGGTCCAGCCGTCCACGCGGCTCATCAGCTCCTCGGAGAAGTCGCAGATGTTGCAGAAGATGGTGCCGGTCATCATGCACACCAGCAGCAGGCTGAAGCCGAAGTGGATGCCGCCCAGCTCGAACTCCACCATGGACAGCCCCACGGTGAGCAGCACGAAGCCGATGGAGATGGACAGGCGCTTGCTGCGGGAGTGGAAAAACTTCTCCACCCAGAACAGCACCCCGCCCGCCACCGCCCCCAGGGCCAGGGACAGCACGATCTCGATCACCGGCTCCACCAGCACGGTGACCAGGCTGATGGAGCCGCTCTCCAGTGCCGTGGCCACCCCGAAGGAGGCGGAAAACAGCACCAGCCCCACCGCGTCGTCGATGGCTACCACCAGCAGCAGCAGCCGGGTGAGCGGGCCGTCCGCCTTGTACTGCCGCACCACCATCAGCGTGGCGGCGGGGGCGGTGGCGGCGGCGATGGCGCCCAGGGTAATGGCGGAGGAGATGGAGATCAGCTCCGGGTTGATGAAGTGCAGGGCCACCAGGGCCGCGTCCACCAAAGCGGTGGTGGCCACCGCCTGGAGAATGCCCACGGCAATGGCTTGCCTGCCCATGTGCTTGAGTTGCTCCAGCCGGAACTCATTGCCGATGGTGAAAGCGATAAAGCCAAGCGCCACCTGGGAGATAATATCCAGATGGGCCACCGCCTCGGAGCTGGTAAAGCCCAGGGAGGTGAGGTGCAGCGCCCCCAGGCAATAGGGGCCCAGCAGCAGCCCGGTCACCAGGTAGGCGGTGACGGCGGGGAGGTTGAGCAGCTTGGCCACACGGGACATCAGCAGCCCGCCCACCAGGGAAAAGGACAGTTGGATCAGAATTTCCATGAGAGACACCTCGGTTTTCATAGAGAAACGGGCCCACGTCTCTTAGAACCTGTATTCACAGCCTCAAACGCCGTCCGGGCGGGTCCTTACCCGCCACACTGCGTTTAAGGAAACGCTGATTAAATACGCCTGCGGCGCTTTGCAGATATTTTGCACCAGAATTTTGTTGCAATTTCTTGAAATAAACACAATTATTCCTGCGAAATTGCGCCGCATTCTGGCGCAAAATCTCTCGCAAATCGCTCTTGTCGATTTAATCAGTCCTTCCTTAATTTTCTTGAGATACACAAAGTATTCCAGCGGAAATTCGCCTTGACTGGTGGGGAAAGCCCTCGCCCACCCGACATCTTCGGCTGTGAATACAGGTTCTTTAGTCAGCGCGCTTTTTCAGCTGCACCGACTATCCCGACAGGCCCGCACATCTTTTGAGCGGTACAAATCATAGCACCTCACATGAAAAATCGCAAGGAACAAAACAACGAAAATCCGTCCTTTTCCCCGCCCGGTTTTGGAGGGGTATACCGAGCGCGGGGCGTTTGAAAGCCTGTATCTTAAGCGAATCTAAATATTTTTCAAAGAAAACCGCCTTGTCCCTATTCTGCTGCTATGGTATAATAATATGCTCAATTTTTAGGCCGCCATCGAAAATTTGTCCAACTACAGGGTTGACATATTAAAACCGATGTTCTATTATAAAGCTGTTCATCATAAAAGGCCGCCCTATCATCACACAAGGTCACGGGGGGATCACTTATGCCAAAATTTGAAGTCATATCCGAATATACCCCCAGCGGCGACCAGCCGGAGGCCATCGCCGCCCTGGCGTCCGGCATTGAAAACGGCCTGGACGAGCAGACCCTGCTGGGCGTCACCGGCTCAGGTAAGACCTACACCATGGCCAAGGTAATTGAGGCCGTCCAGCGGCCTGCCCTGGTGCTGGCCCACAACAAGACCTTGGCCGCCCAACTGTGCGCCGAGTTCCGGGAATTTTTCCCTAACAACGCGGTGGAGTACTTTGTCTCCTACTACGACTACTACCAGCCGGAGGCCTACATCCCCCACACCGACACCTTTATTGAAAAGGACTCCTCCGTCAACGAGGAGATCGACCGGCTCCGGCTGTCCGCCACCGCCTCCCTGCTGGAGCGGCGGGATGTGATCGTGGTGTCCTCCGTGTCCTGCATCTACGGCCTGGGCGAGCCGGAGGACTACGGCAAGATGATGGTGGCATTGCGGGTGGGGACGGTCATCAAAATTGAGGATCTTCTGAAAAAGCTAGTGGCCATCCGCTACGAGCGCAACGACATCGCCTTCGAGCGCAATATGTTCCGGGTGCGGGGAGACACGGTGGAGATCTGGCCCGCCTACTGGAAGGACACCGCCATCCGGGTGGAGTTCTTCGGGGACGAGATCGACCGCCTGTCCGAAATCAACGTGGTGACGGGGACGCCCATCCGGCGGCTGAACAACATCCCCATCTGGCCCGCCACCCACTACGTCACCCCCAAGGAGAAGATGGACGCCGCCATCCAGCACATATACAAGGAGATGGAGGAGCGGGTGGCCTTTTTCGAGAGCGAAAACAGGCTCATCGAGGCCCAGCGCATCAAGCAGCGCACCATGTACGACATTGAGATGATGCAGGAGCTGGGCTACTGCTCCGGCATCGAAAATTACTCCCGGGTGATCGAGGGCCGTCCAGTGGGGTCGCCTCCCCATACCCTGCTGGACTATTTCCCAAAAGACTTTGTGCTCTTCATCGACGAGAGCCACGCCACCCTCCCCCAGGTGCGGGCCATGTTCAACGGCGACCGGGCCCGGAAAACCACCCTGGTGGAGTACGGCTTCCGCCTGCCCTGCGCCTTCGATAACCGCCCGCTGAAGTTCGACGAGTTTGAAAAACGGCTCAACCAGGTGGTGTATGTCTCCGCCACCCCCGGCGAGTACGAGCGGACCCGCTCGGGCCAGATTGTGGAGCAGGTCATCCGGCCCACGGGGCTCCTGGACCCCCGGGTGGAGGTCCGCCCGGTGGACGGGCAGATCGACGACCTCATCGGGGAGATCACCGAGAGAACCGCCCGGGACGAACGGGTGCTGGTCACCACCCTCACCAAGAAAATGGCGGAGAGCCTCACCGACTACCTCAAGGGCGCGGGCATCCGGGTGCGGTATATGCACCACGACATCGACACAATCGAGCGCATGGAGATCATCCGGGACCTGCGGCTGGGCGAGTTCGACGTGCTGGTGGGCATTAACCTGCTCCGAGAGGGGCTGGACCTGCCGGAGGTATCCCTGGTGGCTATCCTGGACGCGGACAAGGAGGGCTTCCTGCGCTCGGAGACCTCGCTGATCCAGACCATCGGCCGGGCGGCGCGCAATGCCGACGGCGAGGTGATTTTGTACGCCGACACTGTCACCCCATCCATGCGCCGGGCCATAGATGAAACCCAGCGCCGCCGGGAAAAGCAGCACGCCTTCAACCAGGCCCACGGCATCGTGCCCAAGACGGTGAAGAAGGCGGTGCGGGAGCTGATGGCCCTGTCCGCCGAGGACAAGCCGGACTACAACGACAAGAACCTGTCCCAGATGACCAAGCTCCAGCGCATGGAGGCCATCGCCAAGCTGGAGAAGGAGATGAAGGAGGCGGCCAAGATGCTGGAGTTCGAGGTTGCTGCGGCCCTGCGGGATCAGATTATCAAGCTACGGGGAGAGTGAAAGTAAATGCTGGACGAATTTTTGGCCCGGTTCTATCAGACCATCTCCTTCGGGCCGGGTGAGCCCTTTCCTGCCGGGGATTTTCGGGCGCTGTTCCGCCCGGACGCCCTGCTGCTGGAACGGGCGGAATCCGGGTACATCTCGAAAACGGTGGAGGAGCACATCCTGGAATTTGAGACGGCCGTACAGGACTATCCCCAGCTGTTCATAAAAGGCTTTGCCGAGCGGCAGACCTCTTTGGAATGGACGCAACAGAATGGCGTGTACCTTGTCCACAGCGGGTATGAGAAGCACTATGTGCGCGGAGGTGAACCGATGACAGAGCGCGGGGTGAACCATTTTACCATTCTCATAGACAGAGGAATACCGCACATTGCCTGCGCGGTTTGGGAGTGAAACCATGTCCAAACAAAAAGAGGAAAAAACCAACGTCATGCGGGTGCTGGACCAGAAAAAGATCCCCTACATCCCCCGCGCCTACCCGGTGGGGGACGCCGCCCCCGACGGCGCGGCGGTGGCCCGGCTGCTGGGCCAGGAGCCGGCGTCGGTGTTCAAAACCCTGGTGGCAAAGGGGGCGTCGGGCGGCTATTACGTCTTTGATATCCCGGTGGAGGCCACCCTGGATTTGAAAAAGGCCGCAAAGGCGGCGGGGGAAAAGTCCGTGTCCATGCTGCCGTCCAAGCAGCTGCTGCCCCTGACGGGCTACGTCCACGGGGGCTGCTCCCCGGTGGGGATGAAAAAGCGCTTCCCCACCCTGTTCCATGAGAGCTGCCTGGAGCTGGAGACCATGTGCGTGTCCGCCGGGAAGGTGGGCTTCCAGGTGGAGCTGAACCCGGCGGCGTTGATCGCCCTGGTGGGCGCAGCCACGGCGGATCTGATTGCGGAGGGATGAGAGATGACGGAGCAGTCTAAAAAAGTCCTGGACGGGATGCAGGTGCGCAAATCCAAAAAGCAGAAGGCGTCCTTCCGCGCATGGCTGTGCGGGGAGCTGGAGGCGGCGGGGTACGCGCCCCGTGTGGAGAAGGGCTTTGCCGCCCGGAATGTCGTCGTGGGCAACCCGGACAAAGCGCAGGTGCTGCTCACCGCCCACTACGACACCCAGGCCGTGCTGCCCGTCCCCAATCTCATCACGCCCCGCAACCTGTTTTTCTTTGTACTCTACCAGGCGCTCATCGTGCTGCCGCTGTTTCTCGTGGTGGCGGCAGCGGAGGGGCTCATCTTTGCATTCGTTCCGAAATCTGCGGCGTGGTGGCTGGCGCCACTGTCCTGCATAGCCATCTGCGCGTTTTTCATGTGGTGGGTCATCGACGGCAAGGCCAACAGGCATACCGCCAACGACAACACCAGCGGCGTGCTCACCCTCATCGAAACCGCCCTGGCCCTCCCCCCCGAGCAGCGGGGGCGGGTGTGCTTCGTCTTCTTCGACAACGAGGAAAAGGGGATGTTCGGCTCCGCCGCCTTTGCCAAGCGGCACAAAAGCGTAAAGAAAAACACCCCTGTGCTCAACTTCGACTGCGTGGGGGACGGGGACTCCATCCAGTTCTTCCCCCGGCGCAGGCTGAAAAAGGACGGGGACGCCATGGCGCGTATGGAGGCCGCCTTCCTCCCCAGCCTCGGCAAGGACGTGCAGATGGTGCGGGGCTTCGGCTTCTACCCCTCGGACAACGCCAATTTCAAGAAGGGCGCGGGGGTGTGCGCGCTGAAGCGCAAGCCCGTCGTCGGCTATTACATGGACCGCATCCACACCAGCCGGGACACCGTGCTGGACGAGGCGAACATCGCCCTGCTGCGGGACGGGGCCCTGCGGCACATCGCCGCCCTGGATTGACATGGCCAGCTGGAATCCCTGGCACGGGTGCCATAAGACCTCCCCCGGCTGCGCCAACTGCTATGTCTACCGGGGGGACGCCCGCCGGGGGCTGGACGCCTCCCAGGTGCACCGCACCAAGTCCTACGACCTGCCCCTACGCCAAAAGCGGGACGGGAGCTGGACGATCCCGCCCGGCGACATGGTGTGGACCTGCTTTTCATCGGACTTTCTGCTGGAGGACGCGGACGAATGGCGGCCCTGGGCCTGGGCTATGATGAAGGTGCGCTCCGACCTTGATTTCTTTTTCATCACCAAGCGCATCCACCGCCTGGCGGACCATCTGCCCCCGGACTGGGGGGAGGGCTATGGCAACGTGGCCGTCTGCTCCACGGCGGAGGACCAGGAACGGGCCGATTTCCGGCTGCCCATCCTGAAGGCCGCCCCCATCCGGCACAAGTCCATTACCTGCGAGCCGCTGCTGGGCCCCATCGACCTGACCCCCTGGCTGGGGGAGGACATCACCCAGGTGGTGGCGGGGGGCGAATCCGGGCCGGGCGCACGGATATGCCGGTACGAGTGGATTCTGGACCTGCGCCGCCAGTGCGTGGCGGCGCAGGTGCCCTTCCTGTTCAAGCAGACCGGGGCCAGGCTCATCAAGGACGGGAAGCTCTACCAGATTCCCCGCAGGCTCCAGCACATCCAGGCCCGGAGGGCCGGCATCAACTACCGCTGCCGGACCTTCCGCCCCAAGCATGACGGGCGGGAGTGGTCGGTATCACACGGAGAAGTATTTTAAGAACCTGTATCCACAGGCGGGGCCGGAGGATCAAGGCTGCAAATACGGATTGTAAGGAGGAAAACGGCATGAAATATGAATGGCTGGACGAATATCTGCTGGAAAAGCCCGGCACGGAGAAGGATTTCAAGCTGGAGTGGGGCTGGCACCGCTACATGGTGCGGGGCAAGCTGTTCGCCGCCGTGTGCTCCCCCAAGGGGATGAAGGACGAGCGGTATAACGACCACGACCTGGTGAACCTCAAATGCGACCCCCGGCTGGCCGAGGCGTTCCGGGAGCAGTACCCGGAGATTCTCCCCGGCTTCTACTGCGACAAAAAGCTGTGGGTGGCCGCGCTGCTGGACGGGGAGCTGCCCGACATCGTGCTCAAGGATCTGTGCGACATGTCCTACCAGCTGGTGGTGTCCAAGCTGCCCAAATATGTCCAAAAAGAACTGGCCGGTGGCGGCTGAGCCTCGCGCAGTTTGTGGGATATTCCCGAATAATCCATCAAAAATGGGACTTGACATTAAAAATTCGTTTCATTATCCTTATATCCGGGCCCAAATTTAAAGAAAACTGAGGAGAACACCCATGCAGGACAAGATCGTCATCAAAGGCGCGCGAGAAAACAACCTGAAAAACATCGACGTGGAGATACCCCGGGACAAGCTGGTAGTGCTCACCGGCCTGTCCGGGTCGGGGAAGTCCTCCCTGGCCTTTGAGACGCTGTACGCCGAGGGCCAGCGGCGGTATGTGGAGTCCCTGTCCTCCTACGCCCGGATGTTTTTGGGCCAGATGGAGAAGCCCGACGTGGACTACATCGAGGGGCTGTCCCCCGCCATCTCCATCGACCAGAAGACCACCTCCAAAAACCCCCGGTCCACCGTGGGCACCGTCACCGAGATTTACGACTACCTTCGCCTGCTGTGGGCCCGGGTGGGCACCCCCCACTGCCCCAAGTGCGGCAAAGAGATCAAGCAGCAGACCATCGACCAGATCATCGACCAGGTGATGACCCTCCCCGAGGCCACCCGCATCCAGGTGCTCTCCCCCGTCATCCGGGGCAAAAAGGGTGAGCACGCCAAAATCTTTGAGGACGCCCGGAAGTCGGGCTACGTCCGGGTGCGGGCAGACGGCTCGCTCTACGACCTCACCGAGGAGATCAAGCTGGACAAGAACCGCAAGCATTCCATTGAGATCGTGGTGGACCGGCTGGTGATCCGGGAGGACGTGGCCCGGCGGCTCACCGACAGCGTGGAGACCGCCTCCAACCTGTCCGGCGGCATCGTTGTCATCAACGTCCTGGGGGAGGAGGAGCGGGACATCACCTTCTCCCAGAACTACGCCTGCGAGGACTGCGGCGTGTCCATCGAGGAGCTGTCCCCCCGGATGTTCTCCTTCAACAACCCCTTTGGGGCCTGCCCCGCCTGCACCGGCCTGGGTGCGCAGCTGAAGGTGGACCCTGACCGAATCCTGCCCAACCGCTCCCTGTCCATCCTGGAGGGGGCCATCACCGCCTCCGGCTGGAACCACATCAAGTCGGACGGCATCTCCCGGATGTACTTCGACGCCTTGGCGAAAAAATACAAGTTCAAGCTCACCGACCCGGTGGAAAAGCTGTCCGGCGAGGTGCTGGACATCATCCTCTACGGCACCCGCGGGGAAAAGCTCACCCTCAACTACGACCAGCCCCGGGGCAAGGGCACCCTGTACCAGCCCTTCGAGGGGATTATCAACAACCTGGAGCGCCGCTACCGGGAGACCCAGTCGGACGCCATGAAGCGGGAGATCGAGGAGTGCATGAGCGAGTGTCCCTGCCCCGAGTGCCAGGGCAAACGCCTTAAGCGGGAGGCCCTGGCGGTGACGGTAGGCGGCAGCTCCATCCACCAGTTCTGCGAGAAGCCGGTGGACGAGGCCCTGGCCTTTCTGGACACCATCACCCTCACCGACACCCAGGCCATGATCGCCGACCAGATTTTGAAGGAAATCCGGGCGCGGCTGGGCTTTTTGAAGTCGGTGGGCCTGCAATACCTCACCCTCACCCGGCAGGCGGGCACCCTGTCCGGCGGCGAGAGCCAGCGCATCCGGCTGGCCACCCAGATCGGCTCCTCCCTCATGGGGGTGCTGTATATCCTGGACGAGCCGTCCATCGGCCTGCACCAGCGGGACAACGATTTGCTGCTGGGCACCTTGAAGCACCTGCGGGACCTGGGCAATACCCTGATTGTTGTCGAGCACGACGAGGACACCATGCGGGCCGCCGACTACATTGTGGATATCGGCCCCGGCGCGGGGGTCCACGGCGGGCAGGTGGTGGCCTGCGGCACCGCCGAGGAGGTCATGAATACCCCCGGCTCCGTCACCGGCGACTACCTGGCGGGGCGGAAGAAGGTCCCCGTCCCCACCCAGCGCCGGGCGGGCAACGGCCACCTGCTCACCGTGCGCGGCGCGGCGGAGAACAACCTGCGCCACATCGACGTGAGCTTCCCCTTGGGGACGTTTATCGCCGTCACCGGGGTGTCCGGGTCGGGCAAGTCGTCCCTGGTGAACGAAATCCTCTATAAGCGGCTGGGGGCGGAGCTCAACCGCACCAAGGCCCGGCCGGGGAAGCACGACGGCATGGAGGGCATTGAGCATCTGGATAAAGTAATCGCCATCGACCAGTCCCCCATCGGCCGCACCCCCCGCTCCAACCCCGCCACCTACACGGGGCTGTTCAACGACATCCGGGAGCTGTTCGCCTCCACCCAGGACGCCAAGGCCAGGGGCTACGGCCCCGGCCGGTTCTCCTTCAACGTCCGGGGCGGACGGTGCGAGGCCTGCTCCGGCGACGGCCTGCTGAAAATCGAGATGCACTTCCTGCCCGACATCTACGTGCCCTGCGAGGTGTGCAAGGGCAAGCGCTACAACCGGGAGACGCTGGAGGTGCGCTACAAGGGCAAGAACATCCACGAGGTGCTGGAGATGACGGTGGAGGAGGCCCTCCCCTTCTTCGAGAACCTGCCCCGGCTGAAAAACCGCATCCAGACACTGAAGGACGTGGGGCTGGGCTATGTGAAGCTGGGCCAGCCCTCCACCACCCTGTCCGGCGGCGAGGCCCAGCGGGTGAAGCTGGCTACCGAGCTGTCCAAGCAGTCCACCGGCTCCACGGTATATATCCTGGACGAGCCCACCACCGGCCTGCACACCGCCGACGTCCACCAGCTGGTGGAGGTGCTCCAGCGGTTTGTGGACAAGGGGAACACGGTGGTGGTCATCGAGCACAACCTGGACGTCATCAAGACGGCGGACTATATCATCGACCTGGGCCCCGAGGGGGGCTCCGGCGGCGGCACGGTGGTTTGTACGGGCACACCCGAGGAGGTGGCGGAGCACCCCGGGAGCTACACGGGCAAATACCTGAAAAATGTTCTGGAAACGAGCTGATACCCCATGGAATTGAATTTACAATGGCTGACGGAGACCTTCGCGGGGGAATTCCTGCTCACCCTGCTGGTGTCCATGGTGCCGGTGGTGGAGCTGCGGGGGGGCATCCCCTTCGGCGTCACGGCGGGGCTGCCCGTGTGGGCGGCGTTTCTGGCCGCCGTCATCGGCAACCTGATCCCCGTGCCCTTCATCATCGTGTATATCCGCCGGATCTTCCAGTGGATGCGCCGGAGAATCCCCAAGCTCAACCGCATGGTGGACGCCCTGGAGCGCAAGGCCCACCTGAAGGGGCAGAAGGTGACCAGGTATAAATACCTGGGGCTGATGCTGTTCGTGGCCATCCCGCTGCCGGGCACCGGGGCGTGGACGGGCTCGCTGGCGGCGGCGTTTCTGGACATGCCCCTGCGGAAAGCGCTCCCCTCGGTGATTGCGGGGGTGCTGATTGCGGGACTTGCCATCAGCGTCCTATCCTACGGCGTAGTCAGTCTGTTTTAGAAGCGCGGAGCCGTTATGAGCCGTGCAGGGAGGGGGATTTTATGTACCTTTATCTCGTCCGCCACGGCCAGTCGGTGGGCAATGAAAAACAGCTCTTTTTCGGGTCGAAAGACTATCCCCTCACCCCGCTGGGCCGGGAGCAGGCAAAGCAGGCGGCGGACAAGCTGCGGGAGGCGCCCTTCACCCGCTGCGTGGCCAGTCCCCTGTCCCGGGCCTGGGACACCGCTTTGATCTGCGCGGAGGGCCGGGGGATGAGCCCCGAGCCTGCTCCCGCCCTGCGGGAGCAGGACATGGGGGCGATGGAGGGGCTCACCTGGGGCGCGGCGGAGGCCCGCTTCGGCGGCCACATCGGCGCGCTGCTGGCGGACTGGTTTCACACCACGCCGCCGGAGGGGGAACCCCCCTCCCATATGCTGCGGCGGGTGGCGGGCTGCGTGGACATCCTCCTGGACCGGGGGGAGGATACCTTGGTGGTGGCCCACAACGGCTCGCTGTCCCTCATCCTGTACCACCTGGGGCTGGCGGGGGAACAGGACCTGCTCCGGCCGGACTGGTTCTTCCGCCACGGAACCTACTCCGCCGTCCGCGCAGATGAGGCCGGGGCGGAGCTGGTTTGCTTCAACCGGTGACAAAAAAGCGCCCGCCGCCATAGAATGCCTCAGTTTTAAGAACCTGTATTCAAAGCCGAAGATGCCGGGTGGGCGAGGGCTTTTCCCGCCAGACAAGGCGAATTTCCGCTGGAATACTTTGTGTATTTCAAGAAAATCAACGCAGCATGGCGGGGAAGGATCCGCCCGGACGGCGTTTGAGGTTGTGAATGCAGGTTCTATAAGGAGGCGGCGGAAATGACACAGGTAGTTCAATTTCTGGCGGCGCTGCTGGCGGCTTTCGGGCTGGTGGGCCTGGGGTGGCTGGCGCTGGGGGCGCTGCTGCTGCCGGGGGTGTGCCCCGCCCGGATGGTGGTGGACGCCCAGGGGGACGGCGGCGGGCTGGAGCAGACCGTCAAGGCCCTGCTGTGGCTGCGGCGCACCGGCCTTTGGTGGGGCGAGGTGGTCATCCGGGACCGCGGCCTGGACGCCGGGGGGCTGGCCCTGGCCCGGGCCCTGGCGGAGGGCCCGGGCGTGCGCTTCGAGGACGGCGGCTGGGACAGTGTGTAGCGGTCAAAGCGTTTCACGCGAAACGCCAGTTCGATTTTAAAACTACAAAAGAAACGAGGAATGCACCATGGAGTTGAAGGAAGCGCTGGCCAGGCTGGCCGAGCTGCAAAGGAAGATGTACGCCTATCAGGCGGCGTCCTCCTCGCTGTACCTGGACGGCACCACCGTGGCCCCCAAGGACACCGCCGAGGGCCGGGGGGTGGCCCTGGGCGTGCTGGCCGGGGAGCGGCATAAGCTGTTCTCCGCCCCGGAGGTGGGGGAGCTGCTGGACTTTTTGTGGGAGCGCAGGGACGGGCTGGACCACCCCGTCCGCCGGCAGGTGGAGGAGCTGCGCCGGTCGTACGGCCAGCTCACGCGCATCCCGGCGGACGAGTATATGGAGTACGCCGTCCTCACCAACCAGGCCAGCGACGTGTGGCACCGGGCCAAGGAGGCCAGCGATTTCCAGCTGTTCCGCCCGGTGCTGGAAAAGCTGGTGGCCTTCAACATCAAGTTTGCCGGGTATTACGACAGCTCCAAGGCCCCCTACGACGCCCTGCTCAACGAGTATGAGCGGGGGGTGGATATGGCCTACCTGGACAGCTTCTTCGCCACCCTGCGAGAGCGCATCGTCCCCCTGCTCCACGCCGTGATGGAGCAGGAGCCGCCCGACGACTCCTTCCTGCGCAGGCGTTATCCCGTGGAGGGGCAGCGGAGGTTCTCCGACTACCTGATGGAGGTGCTGGGGCTGGACCGGGCCCACTGCGCCATCGGTGAGACGGAGCACCCCTACACCCTGGAGTTCAACAACAAGGACGTGCGCATCACCACCCACTACCACGAGGACAATATGGACTTCTCCATGTACTCCGTCATCCACGAGGGGGGCCACGCCAAGTACGAGCTGGGCATCGCCGACGAGCTGCAATACACCTGCCTGGCCGGGGGCGTGTCCATGGGCGTCCATGAGAGCCAGTCCCGGTTCTACGAAAACCTGATCGGCCGCTCCCTGCCCTTTATCCAGGCCATCTTCCCCAAGATGCAGGAGTTCTTCCCCGGGCAGCTGGCCGACGTGACGGCGGAGCAGTTCTACCGCGCCGTGAACAAGGCCCAGCCCTCCCTCATCCGCACCGAGGCGGACGAGCTGACCTACTGCCTCCACGTGATGGTGCGCTATGAAATTGAAAAGCAGCTCATCGGCGGAACGCTGGCGGTGAAGGACGTGCCCGGGACCTGGAACCGGCTGTACAAGGAATACCTTGGGGTGGACGTGCCCGACGACCGGCGGGGCTGCCTCCAGGACAGCCACTGGTCGGGCGGCTCCTTCGGCTATTTCCCCTCCTACGCCCTGGGCAGCGCCTACGGCGCCCAGATGCTGCGCAATATGGAGCGGGACATGGACGTGTGGGGGCCGGTCTCCAGGGGGGATCTGTCCGGCGTGTCCGCCTGGCTGGGGGAGAAAATCCACAGGTACGGCGGCCTGATGGAGCCCGCGGACGTGGTGAAAAACGCCTGCGGCCAATTCGACCCCACCGTATTTGCCGACTACCTGGAGAAAAAATATTCCCAGCTTTACGCCCTGTAGGCTGCGGACAAAGGGCCCGGCGGGAGAGTTCTCCCGCCGGGCCCTTCTGCCTCGCAGGGTTCCCGCCCGTCAAGCGCCAAGAAACTGTGTCAGCGGAACCAGCCGCCGCTGTCCCGGGCATCCAGCACGTCCAGCATGGCGGACAGCATTTCCGCGGCCTGGGTCCTGGTGAGGGGCTGGGACAGCTGGGAGCTGCCGGACAGCACCGACACCGCCTCCATATTCACCGCCGACTGGTAGGCCCAGGCGGGGGCGGTCTCGGCGGAGAAGGCGGAGGCTGTCCCCGCCACGTCGCCGGTGGCCAGCAGGCGGTCGATGATAACGGCGGCCTCCGCGCAGGTCACCGCACCGCCGGGGACGAACACCGTCTGGCCCGCGCCGTTGCGGGAGCCCTCCACCGTCCCCACCGCCAGGGCGGCGGACACATAGCCCTTGGCCCAGGCGGAGATGTCGCCGTCGTCATAGAACCCGGTGAGGGTGACGCCGCTGAGCGGCTCCTTCCCCGCCGCCGTCATGGCCATAGCCAAAAATTCCTGGCGGGTGAAGGTGCTGTCCGGGTCGAAGCAGTACAGCTCCCCCACCTTCCGCCCGGTGTATACCCCCGCCTCCGCCAGGCGCAGGGCGGCGTAGTGGGCGGGGTTGCCCTCCAGGTCGGAATAGCTGACCGTGGTGGCCTGCTTCTGGATGGCCACCTTCACGGTGGCGGGCTTGGACATGTTCCCCTTGGCGTCGATGGCCACATAGGTGAAGGTGTCCCGGCCCTTCTTGCCCTCATAGGGGGTGTAGGTGAAGGCGGCGGGGTCGTTTTTGTCCATGGCCACCTGGCCCCGGGCGGGGCTGTCCACCACCTGGAAGGTAACCAGGTCGCCCTCCGGGTCCACGGCGGCGAAGCGGCTGGAAATGGCCACCCCCTTGTAGGTCTTGAGGGTCAGGTCCTCGGCAATGGGGGCGGCGTTCTCCACCTCCGCGGTGGGGGTGGTCAGCGCCAAAGCGGGAACGGTGAGCACCCCGGCCAGACACAGGGAGAGTATCATGATTCGCTTTTTCAAAGGGAAAGCCTCCTTTGTATGGTTGTGGGACTAGCTTACTCCAATTGAGAAAAAATTATGCGGCCGTCCCTTTTTCCAGGGGCGGCCGCATGGCGGCGCGTCACTTTTTACGATGCGCTTTGACTATAATTGGCTTCGGTCCTTGAGCCAGCTGGGCAGGGGCCGCATCTTGATGCCGGACACCAGCCCCATGGCAATGAACAGCGTCAGCGTGGACGACCCCCCGTAGCTGATGAAAGGCAGGGTCAGGCCGATGACGGGGCCGATATACAAGGTCATGGCCACGTTGATGATGGTCTGGATCATCAGCATCCCGGCAATTCCCATGGCGATATAGGCGGACATGTGGCTGCGGGCCCGGCGGGACACCCACACACAGCGCAGGATGATGAGCAGCAGCACCAGCAGCACCGCGCAGCAGCCGATAAACCCAAATTCCTCCCCGCACACGGCGAAGATGTTGTCGGTGTGCCGGGCGGGCAGGCTGGTGGGATCGGAGGATTGGGTCTGGATGCCCTTCATAAACCCCATGCCGGTGAGCTGTCCCGAGCCGATGGCCAGCAGGGAGTGGTTCTGCTGCCAGCCCTGGCCCCGTGGATCAAAATTATTCCCTTTCCAGTGCTCCACCACCACCCGGAAACGCATGATGCGGTAGTCTGTCCAGTATTTGGTGCGGGGGAGGATGAAATGCCACAAAAACACCAGCCCGCCCACCAGGGGCGCCCCCACCCCGATGAACCACCACCTGCTCACCCCGGCCACCCAGGTCATGACCACAAAGATGAACAAATAGACGATGACCATGCCCCAGTCGCCTGACAGCACCGCCAGCGACCCGGCAAACACCCCGGTAAGCACCAGGTATTTCATCAGGGCAGAAAAACGGCCCAGCCCCCGGGGCCGCTCCTTGTTAATCATCCAGGCCAGCACCACGATATAAGCCAGCTTTGCGATCTCCCCGGGCTGGAAGCCGGGAAAGCCGGGTATGGGCAGGTAGACCCAGCTCTTGTTCCCGCTGTCCCCCCCCTCGCCGAAGGGGTAGATCAGGGCGATGACAAACAGCCCCAGCAGCAGGAACACCCACCACCACTTTTCCATCAAAAACTCAATGTCGATAAAGGTGCCCCAGATGTAGGCCACAATGCCCATGCACAGGAACATGGCCTGCTTCACAGCAAAGTCCTGGAGCACCTTCCGGTATTGGGTGGCGGAGTAGATGAGCACCAGCCCCATCAGGCTGGCCAGGATGCACAGGCACAGCAGGAGCACGTCGCCCTTTTTGAAAAAATCCCTGAGTGTGCGCGTTGGCCGCAAGGCACGACCCCCTCTCCATAAAAACCGCAAGTTAGTATAGCACACCGGCGGGAAATATGCTATACTCATTTGCGAGAGTTTTTGAATTCTTAATGGTTGGGAAGCGATACGCATGGAATTTGTCACCCACAGCCGGGAGGAGACCGAGGCCCTGGGCGCCCGCCTGGCGGACGCGCTGGCGGAGGGCCGGGTGGTGGCCTTCACCGGCGACCTGGGGGCGGGCAAAACCGCCTTTGTGTCCGGCATGGCCCGCGCCCTGGGGGTGGAGGAGCGGGTGACCAGCCCCACCTTCACCATCGTCAATGAATATGAGGGGGGGCGGCTCCCCCTGTTCCACTTCGATATGTACCGGCTGGACAGCGCCGATGAGCTGTTCCACATCGGCTGGGAGGATTACCTGGCCCGGGGGGGCGTGTGCGCCGTGGAGTGGAGCGAGAACGTGACCGGGGCCATCGAGCCGGACGCGGTTCGTGTGTCCATCCTCCGGGGGGACGGGGACAACGACCGGGTCATCGCCATTGAGGGGGTAAAGCTGTGAAAATTATCGCGCTGGAGACCTCCGCCGTCACGGCCAGCGTGGCGGTAACCGACGACGAGAGGCTGCTGGCCCAATCCTTCCAGAACAGCGGGCTGACCCACTCCGCCACCCTGATGCCCATGGTGTCCGGCCTGCTGAAAAACACCGGCCTGACGCTGGACGAGATGGACGTGGTGGCGGTGGCGGCGGGACCGGGGTCGTTCACCGGGGTGCGCATCGGCGTGGCCGCCGCCAAGGGGCTGGCCTGGCCGGGGGACAAACCCTGCGCCCCCTGCTCCACCCTGGAATCCATGGCCTGGCAATGCGCCCATATGGGGGGCGAGATCTGCGCCGCCATGGACGCGAGAAGAAACCAGGTGTACTGCGCCCGGTTCCGGGCGGAGGGCGGAACGCTCACCCGCCTCACCCCCGACCGGGCCATGGGGCTGGACGGGCTGGCGGACGAGGTGCGGGCCTCCGGCCTGCCCCAGATCCTGGTGGGGGACGGGGCCCATCTGGTCCAAAGGGCGCTGGAGGGACAGGGCCTGCCCTGCGCCCTCATGCCCCCCCACCTGCTGTACCAGACCGCCTGGGGGGTGGCCCGGTGCGCCCTGCGCATAGCCAGGGAGGGACAGCTGGTGTCCGCCGCCGCCATGGCCCCCAGCTACCACCGACTCAGCCAGGCGGAGCGGGAGCGGTTGGAACGGGAAGGGCAAGGCCGTCCTTTTTCTTGAACATTAAACGTACCAATCGGCCGAACCCCTTGTGGCGCTACGCTTCTTTGCGCACAACTCGGCAAATCGGACTGAGAATGGCTGTTTATGTCATGTGAAAAATATCTCTATGTATTATGACCGGAGAGCTTTGCCATGAATTGTATAAGAGTTGGGAAAATGATCCCGATATATGTATTGATATGGATTTATTTACCTCATATCAATATAACGAAAACGCAGTAAATAGATATTTTGACTCCAAGCAAAATTCGTCCCGCATTTTATTTGCCATTATGCGAGATGGCAGGCCGATAGGTGAACTTCAGCTAAAGCAGATAGACTTGGACGGTAAAGAGTGTACCCTGAGCATTCACATGTAAAATGATACTGTAAAAGGTCGGGGATATGGAACTTGCGCAGAGAAGTTGGCTTTAAAGTACGCCTTTGATGTCCTGGGAATGGCAGCGGTAAATGCTGATGCAGTTATCAAAAATGTACGGAGTCAGCATGTACTTGAAAAAGTCGGATTTCAGCGCATAGGAGAAAGGGGCGGTTTTAAATATTATCGGTATGTGCGATAATTTCCATGTTATCGAAAGGGGGCCCTTCCGTCCTTTGGCCCGTAGCTCAGCCCGGCGGGATAGAAAAAGTTCACCTTTTTCTCCGACAGGCCGATGGTCATCTCCCGGGCCCGGAGGGCCTCGCCGTCCACCACCGCCACCAGCTCCGTCTGTCCCTTGACGGTCACGGCCTCCCCCTGCCTGTACCAGATGAGATCCGGGTAGTCCCGGTATTTCCCCTGTGCATACCTGCCCACCAGGCGGAAGAAGGTGGCCCGGCTCACCTTGCGCACCACCAGGGTCTCCAGCAGGCCGTCGTCGGGCATGTTGTCCCCCACCGGCATGAATCCACCGCCGTAGTACCGCCCGCTGCACACGCACACAATGGTGGTCTCCCCGTCAAAGTGGAGGTCGCCGCAGTCCACCGCCGTGGGCTGGGCTATGCTTTTGAAAATCACGTTGGTCAGCAGGGCCAGAATGTAGGCCCCCATGCCAGTGACCAGGGGCAGGGCGTTATACCTGTCCTTGTCCACCGCGATGCGGGAATCCAGCCCCACGCACACGATGTCGATGCCCAGCGTCCCATTGCAGTCGATCAGGTCCATGGCGGCCTGGGGCCCCTCCGACAGGGCCTTCAGGTCGGTGAAGCGGGCCTTGTTCTCCCTGCCGAATATCTTCAGAAAGTCGTTGCCCGTGCCGGTGGGCACGTTGGTGACAGCGGCGTTTTCATACCCCGCCGCGCCGTTTACCGCCTCGTTGAGGGTGCCGTCCCCGCCGCAGGCATAGATGCGCACCGCACCGCCGCCCTCCGCCGCCGCACGGGCAATCCGCCGGGCGTCCCCCGTTTTCTCGGTAAACGCGATCTCATAGGGCACGTCCAGGGCCTGGATGCTGTCCACCAGCGCCCTTGTGCTCCGCTTCTTGCCCGCCGAAGGGTTGATAATGAAAACGTGTTTCACAGCCGCCATACCTTCTCTCTCTTTTAGATGCCGTAGAAAAACAGATCACATTTTATCATGCCATTATAGAGCTTTCGCTTCTTATCGGCGGGCCGCCCGAAGGCGCGCTCAAATTCGGTATGGGAGGAGAGCACGTCCACCTCCCAGCCGGGGGGCAGTCCCCGGGCCGCCCGGCCAAAGGCCCGGTACAGCTCCTCCGCCTCCTTCTTCTCCAGCAGCCGCTCTCCATAGGGCGGGTTGGTCACCACCCGGCCCCCGGGCTCCTCCCGGCGGAACCGGGCCGCGTCCGCCGCCTCAAAGCGCACCGTGTCCTCCACCCCGGCAAGCCGGGCGTTGTGCCGGGACAGCTCCACCGCCGCGGGGTCGATATCCCCGCCCCAGATGTCATAGGCGCCGTGGAACTCATGGTCCATGGCCTCGTCCGCGGCGTCCATCCACAGCTTTGACGCAAGCCAGCCCCACCGCTGTGCGGCAAAGGAGCGGTTTAAGCCCGGGGCCCGGTTTTTTGCGATGAGGGCCGCCTCGATGGGGATGGTGCCCGAGCCGCAGAAAGGGTCGCAGAAGGGGTCCCGCCCCCGGTAGCGGGACAGGGACACCAGCGCCGCCGCCAGCGTCTCCCGCAGGGGCGCGCCCATGTTCTGCGCCCGGTAGCCCCGCTTGTACAGGCTGTCCCCCGAGGTGTCCAGCATTAACGTCACCTGGTCCTTCAAAATGGAGAACTGCACCTGGTATAAGCTTCCCGTCTCGGGCAGGATCTCCAAACCGTATACCTGCCCCAGCCTTTTGCACAGCGCCTTTTTCAGGATAGACTGGCAGGCGGGCACCGAGCGGAGCTGGGAACTGACGGCGTAGCCCTTTACCGGGAAGCGGCCCTCCCGGGGGATGAAGTCCTCCCAGGGCAGGGCGGCGCAGCCCTCAAACAGCTCCTCGAAGGAGCGGGCCCGGAAACTCCCCAGGGCCAGCAGCACCCTGGCCCCGCAGCGCAGGTTCAGGTTGAGCCGGGGGATGTCGGCGGGCCCCCCCTGGCACACCACCCGGCCGTTCTCCGCCCCAACCCCGGACAGCCCCAGCTTCTTCAGCTCATGGGCCACGGTGGACTCCACCCCCATGAGGGCGGGTATGACAAACTGTAATGTCTGATCCATAAATCGCTCCATAAAAAATTTTTGAAAAACCCCTTGACTTTACATTTGGTGGAAGGTGTAGTATGATGTCGCAGGGAGGGGAAGTGCTTTACAAAACCTAGTATAATGTAAAATGGAAGCGCTGGCAACAATAATATAGCCCCCGGCGCGAAAAACTTCTTTTCCTTGACGGCAATCTGTGATACAATTTATTGGAAGCAAGACACGAAAGGAGTGTAGCATATGCCATTTTCATTAGACACAGGTTCCATGATGCAGATTATATGGCTGGTGCTGCTGGTCGTCTTTGCCGCCAGCGAGGCCGCCACCGTGGGGCTCACCTCCATCTGGTTCGCCGCCGGGGCGCTGGTGGCCCTGGTTGCCGCGCTGCTGGGCGGGCCCATGTGGGTGCAGATCACCCTGTTCCTGGCGGTGAGCCTGCTTTGCCTGGCCGCCGTGCGTCCCCTGGCCAAAAAGCACCTGAACAGCAAGGTGGAGCACACCAACGCCGACCGGGTGATCGGGGCCCAGGCCCAGGTCACCGAGGACATCGACAACATCCACGGCAAGGGCGCGGTGGTCATCCGGGGTATGACCTGGTCCGCCCGCAGCCAGGACGGCGGGCCCATCGCCGCCGGAACCATGGTGCGGGTGCTGCGCATCGAGGGGGTCAAGGTGTTCGTGGAGCCCACCGCCGCCCCAGTGCCCGCCGGAGAGCCCAAAACCTGGTAAGCAAAGATCCTATTTATATATTGAGGAGGTAGTCAAATGAAAACTCTAGCACTGGCCGGGGCCATCGACATCGGCGGCATCGTGGGACCCGTCATCGTCCTGCTCATCGTCGTCATCGTCCTGGGCATACTTGCCTCGAACATCAAGGTGGTGCAGCAGTCCAAGGCTGTGGTCATTGAGCGGCTGGGCGCCTTCCGTGCCGTCTGGGGGGTGGGCCTGCACCTGAAGGTCCCCTTCATCGAGCGGGTGGCTAAAACCGTGTCCCTGAAGGAGCAGGTGGTGGACTTCGCGCCCCAGCCCGTCATCACCAAGGATAACGTCACTATGCAGATCGACACTGTGCTCTACTTCCAGATCACCGACCCCAAGCTGTATACTTACGGCGTGGAGCATCCCATGAGCGCCATCGAGAACCTCACCGCCACCACCCTGCGAAACATCATCGGCGATCTGGAGCTGGACCAGTCCCTCACCAGCCGCGACCACATCAACACCCAGATGCGGGCCATCCTGGACGAGGCCACCGACCCCTGGGGCATCAAGGTCAATCGCGTGGAGCTGAAAAACATCATGCCGCCCCGGGACATCCAGGAGTCCATGGAGAAGCAGATGCGGGCCGAGCGCGAGCGCCGCGAGGCCATCCTCCAGGCCGAGGGCCAGAAGCAGTCCCAGATCCTGGTGGCCGAGGGCGAGAAGCAGTCCGCTATCCTCCGGGCCGACGCCGCCAAGCAGGCCAAGATCATGGAGGCCGAGGCGGAAAAGACCGCCAGGATCCTGGCCGCCGAAGCCGAAAGCGAGGCCATTTTGAAGGTGCAGCAGGCCACCGCCGACGCCATCAGGCTCATCAACGACGCCGCCCCCGGCGAGGGCGTGCTGAAGATCAAGGCGCTGGAGGCGTTCCAGAAGGCCGCCGACGGCCGGGCCACCAAGATCATCATCCCCAGCGAGCTCCAGGGCCTGGCAGGGCTGTGCGCCAGCGCCAAGAGCGTGTTTGACACCGTGGAGCCCAACCAGCCCAAGGGGGGCAAGTAAACGGCTATGGGGTGCCCGTACTGCTATGGCGAGCTGGAGGCGGGAACGCATATCTCAAGCCGTGGCTCCTATTGGCTTCCCAAGGGGATGCGCTGGGGGGCTGACAACCACAGAGCGGAAAATCCACGAGGCGGGCGGCTTTCGTGTGGGGCGTCCCAAGACTTGGTGTGAGGCCGAGGCCTGGTACTGCCGGACCTGCGACCGTCTGACCATCTTTGACGCAAAAGAGGGGACAAAATGCACGAGTACAAATATGTTACCGTGGAGCGGGAGGGCTGGATCTTCGCCGGGTTCCAGGGCTACCGGGAGGTCATTGACCGGCAGGCCGCCGATGGCTGGCGGTTCGTGAGCTGGATGCCCCTGGATGTCACCAGCGGCGCCATGACCAAAATAGACCTGATTTTCGAACGGGAAGTATAACGAAAAGGAGCGGTCCTAGAAGGGCCGCTCCTTTTTTGCGTTATTTTACAGGGTGCTACCGAAATCGGAGACGATGGCCTGGCCGGTGATGGCCCGGGACTCGTCGCTGGCAAAGAACAGGATGATGTTGGCCACATCGTCGGGCATACATACCCCCACCCGCATGTCGGAGTGCTTGGCCATCTGACCGAACATGTCCGGGTCCTGATTGTCGGGGCGCATGTTGGCCACCATGGGGGTGGCGATGGAGCCGGGGCACACCGCGTTGCAGCGGATGCCCGTGCCCGCAAAGCGCAGGGCGGTATGCCGGGTGACGCCCACAATGGCCGCTTTGGAGGACACGTAGGCCGCGCCGCCGCAGCCCATGACCCCGGCCACAGAGGCCACGTTGACGATGGAGCCGTAGTTGGCCTTCTTCATCTCGGCCAGGGCCTCCCGCATACAGTACATGGTGCCCTTGGTGTTGATGCCCAGGATGCGGTCCATGTCCTCGTCGGTCACCCGGTCGATGGGCTTCAGCCCCTCCTCCAGCACGCCGGCGTTGTTCACCAGCACGTCCACCTTTCCATAGGCCTCCACCGTTTTGGCTACCAGGTTTTTGGCGTCCTCCGGCTTGGAGATGTCGGTGACCACGGGGAGCACCTCGCCGCCCGCCTCGCGGATCTTGGCGGCTACCTCCTCCAGCTGGGCCTGGCGGCGGGCGCTGATGACCACCTTGGCGCCCTCCTTGGCGAAGAGCACCGCGGTGGCGGCCCCTACGCCGGAATTGCCCCCGGTGACAATGACGACCTTACCCTCTAAACGTCCCATTTTACATCGTCCCTTTCTGTTGAATATGGCTGAGAGGCGCGCCCCCGTTTGGAAGCGCGCCTGAGCTCACTTTTTAACGTTCAGCACACCGTCCCCCGGCTGGACAGGGCCGGTTTTCACCTGCTCCACCCCGGCGAAGTCATCGGAATTGGTGACGGCGGTGATGATGGTGGTGGGGTGGCCCGCCGCCTTGACCACTTCCAGATCCATGGTGAGCAGGGGGTCGCCGGTCTTGACCTCCTGGCCCTCCTTCACCAGCATGGTGAAGCCCTGGCCCTTCATGTCCACGGTGTCCACGCCGCAGTGGACCAGCAGCTCCATCCCCTGGCTCTCAATGCCCACGGCGTGGAGGGTGTCGGGCACCTGGCTGACCACGCCGTCCACCGGGGAGAACACCTTGCCGTCCTCCGGCTCGATGCCGCAGCAAAAGCCCACGAAGCCCTGGCTGAACGCCGGGTCGGGGATATCCGCCATGGGGATGGCGTTCCCCTTGGCCACCGCGCCCACGGACAGGGCCTTGGCAGCGGGGGCGTCCTCCTCGCCCAGCAGGCCCTTTTTCAGTTTATCCAAAAATCCCACAATGATCCTTCCTTTCCAAAAAGGGCCGTGGGCGGGCCAAAAGCCCGCCCACGGCAGAGTTTATATGTGCGGGAGGGACCAGCTCCCATCTTTTGGAACGCCGGGTTTACAGCATCTTCTTCAGCTCGTCGTACACGAACTGGACCTTCGGGCCGATGATGACCTGGCAGGCGTTCTTGCTGGGACGGATCACGCCGGCCGCGCCCGCGGCCTTGATGGCCTTCTCGTTGATGGCGGTGTAATCCTTGATCTCAAAGCGCAGACGGGTGGTGCAGTAGTCCACGTTGGAGACGTTCTCCTTGCCGCCGATGGCCTTGAGCACGCCGGAGGCAATGGCGGTGAAGTCGTTGTTGGACAGCACGATCTTGGCCTCCTCGGCCTCGGCGTCCTCATCCTCGTTACCCGGGGTCTTCAGGTTGAACTTCTTGATGGCGAAGTAGAACACCAGGTAGAACACCGCGAAAGCCGCGATGCCGATGGGGATGACCAGCAGGGTGTTCTGGGCCGCGGGCAGGGAGGCGGAGAACACCAGGTCGGTGGCGCCGGCGGAGAAGCAGAAGCCCGCCCGGAAGCCCAGGGCCACGGTAATCATGGCGAAGATGGCGTACAGCAGGGCGTAGACCACGTACAGCGGGAAAGCCAGGAACATGAAGGAGAACTCGAAGGGCTCGGTGACGCCGCACAGGAACGCGCAGACGGCGGCGGACAGCACGATGCCGATGGCAACCTTCTTATTCTTGGCGGCGCGGACCATGGCCACGGCGGCGCCCGCGATGCCGAACATCATGCAGGGGAAGAAGCCGGCCATATACATGCCGACGCTCCAGTTGATGGTGGTGCCGTCCACCACGTCGCCCATCACGCGGCCGGCCCAGAAGTGGGTCAGGTCGCCGATGCCCACGGTGTCAAACCAGAACACGTTGTTCAACGCGTGGTGCAGGCCGGTGGGGATGAGCAAACGGTTCAGGAAGGTGTAGATGCCCACGCCGACGACATCCAGCCCGATGATGGCCTGGCCCACGGCATACAGCGCGCCGAAGATGATGGGCCACACGAACAGCAGGATGACGGAGGCGCCGATGGACACCACGCCGGTGACGATGGCCACGCAGCGCTTGCCGCTGAAGAAGGCCAGCCAGTCAGGCAGCTGGGTGTTCTTGAACTTGTTGTAGCAGGTGGCGCCAATCAGGCCCGCGACGATGGCGGGGAACACGTTCTCGAACTTCTGGAAGGCCAGCAGACGGACGGGATCGTCGTTGATGGCGGGCATAATGGTGGTGACCACGCCGGGGGCCAGCAGGGACTTCATCATCAGGAAGCTGACCAGGCCGGCCAGGGCGGAGGTGCCGTCCTTATCGTCGGCCATGCCCACGGCCACGCCGATGACGAACAGCCAGTGCATGTTGTCGATGAGCGCGCCGCCGGCCTTGACCAGCAGGAAGCCCACGGTAAAGGCCGCGCCGGTGGTGGGCGCGCCGGGCACGCCCATAACGCCGGGAGCCAGGGCGTACCCCAGGCCCATCAGGATACCGCAGATGGGAAGGGCCGCTACGGGCAGCATCAGGGATTTGCCCAGTTTCTGTAAAAACTTATACATAACTCAATTCCTCCCTCTTAGAAAATTGGGTTTTTAAAGAACATTCGATCCCCGCTGGTCCGGGGATCGCGCCCTTATTAACAGTATGTTAACACATTTGGTGGGGAATGAAAAGAGTTTTCAGAAAAGAGCAAAAAAGATTTCGATTTTTACCAATCTTTCCTATGGAAATTTGTGCATAACCGCCAAAGCACGCCGGGGATTACCGAAAGCAGGGCTCTACCGCCGCCCAGATACGCGCCGCCACCTCAGCCTCGGTCCCTGCGCCGTCCACCACGGCCACATTCTCCACGCCGGACAGCCGCCGGAAGGCCCGGAAATACAGCTCCCTGGTTTTGCGCAGCCGGTCCGCGCCATCGAAGATCTCCTCCACAAAGCGGTTTTTGTGGATGCGCTCCAGGGCAGTCTCCACCGGCACGTCCAGAAATACGGTGAGGGTGGGCCGCAGCAGCTGGGCACTGAGGGCGTTGGCCTGGATCACCCAGTCCATGTCCACATCCACGCTGTGGTAGGCGTAGGAGGAGAAGTAATAGCGGTCGGACACCACGGTAATTCCGCTGTCGATGGCGGCGCACAGGCCGTCTACCTCGTTGACCAGGTGGTCGACGCGGTCTGCGGCGTACAGCGCCGCAATGACCCGGTTGTCGGCGGTGACCCGGCCGGTGAAAATCTGCCGGATCAGCGACCCCACCGGGCCGCCGGTGGGCTCCCGGGTCTCCCGGCAGGGGACGCCCAGCCCCTCCAGCCGCTTTACCAGCGGCCCGATCTGGCTGCTCTTGCCCGAGCCGTCAATGCCCTCCAGGGCGATGAATTTTCCCTTTTCCACGGCGCTGCGCCTCGTTTCCTTTCATTTTTTAAAACCGGGGTGTCCCTCCCCGTTTCAGCGCTCCACCATGTGCACGTTTACATGGGGATAGGTCATCTCGACGCCCGCTTCGTCAAAGGCGGGCTTGAAGCCGTCCAGCAGGTCGTAATACACCGTCCAGTAGTCGGCGTTGGCGCACCACACCCGCATGACATAGCGGATGGCGCTGTCGCCGTACTCCTCCACGTGGACGGCGGGCTCCGGGTCGGCCAGCACCAGGGGGTGTTCCCCCGCCAGCTTGGACAGAAGGGCGGTCACCTGCCCGGTGGGCGCGTCGTAGGAGGCGGACACCTTCAGCTCCACCCGGCGGGTGGGCTGGGCGGAGAAGTTGGTGATGTTGGCGGTGACGATGGCGCTGTTGGGCAGCTGGACCAGCTTGTTGTCCGGGGTAGTGACCTTGGTATAGAACATGCCGATCTCCTCCACGGTGCCCGAGCACACCCCCACGTCCACAAAGTCCCCCACCGCGAAGGGGTGGGAGGCCAGCAGCTGCATCCCACCCGCCACGTTGGACAGGAAGTTTTGCAGCGCCAGGGAGAAGGCCAGCCCCACCACCGACAGCACCGCCACCAGGGAGGTGACCTCAATGCCCAGGCAGCCCAGCACGATGATGGCGGCCACCGCCCACAGCGCGCCCTTTACCAGATTGCGCAGCAGGGTCTGGAGGGACGCGTCCAGCTTGGAGCGGCCCAGAGCCCGTTCCAGCACCTTGGTGAGCACTTTGATGAGGATCAGGCTGATTACGATGGATAAAACTGCGCCAAAAATATTACTGGCTGTAATGTTCTCTATGCTGCTCCACAGGCTTTTCACCGTCTCATCGTCCGGCGTCAGAGCCGTCAGTACCGCGGGAATGGGCATGAGCCCCGCCCCCTTTCTCTTTGTCAGGGTTCTATTTTAGCACAGCATGTCCCTGGGCGCAAGGCTCAGCCGCCTGTCACCGTCCCGGTCAGGGCGCTCCCCTCCACGCCGGTGATTTTTACGCTCAGCAGCTGGTTATGAAGGTCTTTCCCTTGCGCCCGCACCAGGGCATAACTGGGGGCGTGGCCCTGCCACAGCCCGCCCTTTTCCTCCTCAAAGAGCACCGGGAGGACGCGGCCTGTCTGGCCCTCCAGCCAGCGCCGCTCCAGCGCCTCCCCCAGGGCAATGGCCCGGCGGGCCCGCTCCTCCTTCCCCTCCCTGGGCACCTGGCCGGGCATGTCCGCTGCCGGGGTGCCGGGGCGCCGTGAGTAGGGGAACACGTGCATGGCGGTGAAAGCGCACCGCTCCACGAAAGCCAGGGTCTGGGCGAACTCCTCCTCCGTCTCGCCGGGGAAGCCGGTGATGAGGTCGGTGGTGATTCCAGGGCTGCGGAAGTATTCTCTCAGTAATTGGACGCTCTCATAATACCGTTTGGTATCGTATTTGCGGTTCATCCGAACCAGGGTGCCATCGCACCCCGACTGGAGGGACAGGTGGAAGTGGGGGCACAGGTTGGGCAGGGCGGCGGCCCGGCGGCAGAAGTCCTCCGTAATGGTGCGCGGCTCCAGGGACCCCAGCCGCACCCGCAGCCCCGGTGCGGCGGCGCACACCCCCTCAACCAGGCTGATGAGCCCATCCCCTGCGCCCAGGTCCCGGCCCCAGGAGGAAATCTCAATCCCGGTGAGCACCACCTCCCGGTAGCCCTCCGCCGCCAGCCGCCGGGCCTCCCCCGCCGCCTCCTCCAGGGGCAGGGAGCGCACCGGCCCCCGGGCATAGGGAATGATGCAGTAGGCGCAGAAATTGACGCAGCCGTCCTCTACCTTGAGCATGGCCCGGGTCCTCCCCGCCGCCCCCCCGGCGGGCAGCCGCTCGAAGTCCCGGCGGGACAGGGCGCTGTCAACGCATACCACTTGCTCCCCCTTGGCCTTCAGCAGCTCCTCCAGCCTGTCCAGGAAGGCCAGCCGCCCCGCCGAGCCGGACACCAGATCCGCCCCCAGCCTGCCCACGGCCTTCGGATCGGTCTGGGCGTAGCAGCCGCACACCGCCACCACCCCCTCCGGCGCACGCTTCCTGGCCCGGCGGATGATGTTGCGGCACTTTTTGTCGCTCACCCCAGTGACGGTGCAGGTATTGACGATATAGGCATCCGCCGGGCCGTCGAATTCCACCAGCCTGTGGCCTCTGCCCAGCAGCTCCCGCTCCATGGCCTGGGTTTCCACCTGGTTCACCTTGCAGCCCAAGGTGTAGATGGCGATATCCACCGCAGTTCCCCCTAACCAACCGTTTTCCGCCATTATAACATAAGCGCGGGGGATATGGCAACCGCCCCCCTGCCCCTCGCTTGCCACGGTGAAGAGAAGTATGATATAATCGTATAAAAATCGTACCATCGTACCGCGGGGGGCGGAAAGGAAGACTTGCCCGGTGTCAAGCGATACTGTCGTTGACGGGAAAGACTGGAAACTGCTAGTATATTATGAAAGAAGGGGCACTATGGAGTTGAACGAGAAATTGACCCGGTTCCGCAGGGAGCGGGAGCTGAGCCAAACCGAACTGGCCCAAAGTCTGGGCGTCACCCGGCAGGCGGTTTCCGGGTGGGAGCGGGGCACGGCCGTCCCGTCCGCAGAAAAACTCATCGCGCTGAGCCGCCTGTACGGCATACCCCTGAACGAGCTGTTGAACGGGGCTGAGCCCCCCGGGGAGGAGCTTGGGGCGGAAGTCGCGGAGCCGGAGCCCGCCCCGCCGGAGGCGGAGGAGGCGCCCCGGCGGGCGGCGCTGTCCTGGCGGGTGGCGGCCGCCGCGCTGGCGGGGTGTATTCTGTTCGCCGGATTATCGCTTGGCATGGCACTGGGCCTTGCCCTGTCAAAAAAGCCGGAGACACCAAAAGAAGGCATTACTATTATTGATCAGGATGATCTGGAGTGCGAAGATATTGACTTGGATCGTGTAGTTTTTGACCCCGATGCGGTAGAAATTATTGTACCCTAAAAATGTTTAGGAGGAAAGGTACTTATGAGAATAAAGCGATTGATCTGTATGCTGCTCGTCTGCGCTACTATGATTTGCGGGTCTTTCACGCCCGCTGGGGCGGTTCAGGCCCCTGCCGGGGACATCATTTGGATGGAGGATATGGAGTGGGATTTGCTCGACCCATCGACTGTGATATACGATGGAACAGCGCCGCTGACTACTGGATCGGTCAACACCGATATCTATCCATTTTCCACGAAAGCCATAAGTCAAATCTCCCTGAAGAGCGGAGACGCGCTCACCTTCAACTGTTCCTACTCGCCATCGTCCGCAAGCATGGACTTCGGCGTTATAACTTCCACTGGCCGGTTCTACCATATCAATGTAAAGGAGGGCAGTATCAACCAGGCAATCAGAATCAGCCAAGACGGAAGCTATGCGGTGGCGATCAGGAACAATTCTTCACAAACTGTTCGTGTGGTTGGGTTTGTGGACTATTGACCGTATATGTCCCACACAAGACAAAGAAAGGAGTTTAGTCCTATGAAAGCAAAGCGGTTTTCCGCCCTGTTCCTGGCCCTGATCCTTGCGCTGTTTCTGACCGCCCCGGCTTTTGCCGTCATTGCCACCGTGGAGACTCCGCATGTAACCCTTCCTTCTGTCGGCGGCATCACGTATGAAACGTGGGCGTGCCTTTACCAGGATTCCGCCAACACCTTCCGCGGGTCTACCTGGGTGATGAACAAATCCTATGAGAACCTGCCGGATGGTTATATGGGCCTTACCTGTGATCTTTACAGCGACACTCGGATATACGCCAGCAGGCCTATGGGGCAAAATGTCGGCGGGATCTATTTTTATAGCAGGGCCACTTCCGACGCGCCTGTTGATCCCGGGACGGTATATGTCCGCGGGCAGGTAGCCCTGTATAACAGGTACACAGGCGTCAACGAGTTCTATTCCACACCGATTGCCAGCGCAGTGTGCACCGCTGGCGCGTATGCGGCCCAAAGCGTTCCCGTGGAAGATACCCTGGCCGAGCTGGCGCTCACCCTCACCGCTGACGGCGGCTACCCGGTCACCGCGTCCGGCAAGACCTATGGCTCCGCACTGCTGTCCGATCTGGCAGGCGAAATCCCGGAACTGATCGCCGCTGTGGGCATTGACGGCAGGGAGGGCTATGTCCTGGCCAATGAGCTTTATCCTGAAATGAACGGTCTGGCCGATGCCGAGGCGTATGCGGCATACTTGAAGACCACCGAGGATACATACCGCGCCATCCCCCTCTATGACCTGAACGAAACTGTGATCGGCAGCTTCCACGTCCAGATTCCCAGCGAAGACGAGGAAATCCCCCCCGAGATTCAAAAAACCATTGACGAGCTTGAGGCGGCCCGGGCACGCAGCGCACCCCTTCCGAACTATCCCCAGACCGAGCTTGTCCCCGCCGTGGGCACCCAGGGCGAGAATGGCTATATTCGCAGGAGCGACTATCCCTCTGCCCAGTGGGACATTCAAACGCTGGAGGACGCCGCCCGGTACGATGAGTTTCTGGACACCCTGCCGCCCTATATCCTGATCCCCCTGTACGATGAGAACGGAGAGGTGATCGGCCGCTTCCGCCTCCAGATTCCCGGCAAGGATGAGGAAATTTCCGCCGAAATTCAGGAAACGATCCATGAGCTCGAGGCGAGGAAGCGCGAGGCCGGCAGTTCGGAACCCCCGGACTTTCTTTATATGGAGGTCGTCCCTGCCAGGGGCACCCAGGGCGAGGACGGCTATATTCGCAGGAGCGATTTCCCCGGCGCACATATGCCGCAGCGCACAAGGGAGGAGGTACGTCTGTACAATGAATTCCTGA
This sequence comes from uncultured Oscillospiraceae bacterium, assembly GCA_910588105.1. Classification (GTDB taxonomy): domain Bacteria; phylum Bacillota; class Clostridia; order Oscillospirales; family Oscillospiraceae; genus Enterenecus. The sequence goes on from CAJUQD010000011.1 coordinate 38,749, forward strand.
GAACACTGCCGGCCTATGTCCTGATCCCCCTGTACGATGAAAACGGGGTGGTGATCGGCCGCTTCCGCGTGGACGTCAACAACGACTCCCTGTCTGAAGAGGAAATCCAGCGGCAGGTGGGCAGACCTGCCGCTTTCAATTGAACGTGTAAAAGCCGTCCCCCAGGGGGCGGTTTTTTGCGCCCTTGCCTGGTTCCGGGGCGTATGGTACAATGAAGCTGTCCCGGAGGGAAAAACGTCCGAACCGCGCAAAAGAAACTGCCGGTTGCGCGTTTGCAAGCCAAAAGCGGTTTACCTTGTAAAGGAGTGTGTTACAATGAGGCTGGAAGAAAAGCTCGCCGCCCTGCGCCGGGAGCACAAGATGACCCAGGCGGAGCTGGCGGAGGCGCTGGATGTGTCCCGGCAGGCCGTCTCCAAGTGGGAGCGGGGGATTGCCTCCCCCTCCATGGAAAACCTGGTCTGCATGGGCAGGCTGTTCGGCGTGCCGGTGGAGCAGCTGGTGGACGAGAGTTTGGCGCTGCAGAAAAAGCCCGTGGAGATGGCGGCGGTGGCGGAGCCGCCGACACAGCCGGAGCGGCGCGGGCTCAGGGCTGCGATGGCCATCGCACTGGCGGCGTGCCTGCTGCTGTCGGCCATCGCGTCGGTCATCACCATTGGTTCCGCAATTGCGAAGGATTCCAAGCAGCCACACAACGGGATCACTTGGCTGGATGATCTGGACACAGAAAATATTCCTCTGCCGGAAGTACAGGATTGGACGGACGCCACAACAAGCGTAAAGCCTTAAAGGGGCAAATTTAAAGGAGAGGGTGCGGCCATGAAAATGAATCGGTGGGGAATAGCGTGTGTGCTGGCGGCCTATGCCTTTGTGCTGGGCGCGGCCATCCCCTTTTTCCACGCGGCAGCGGCTCCCGGCAAGGCCGTCATACAGCTGGAGGAGCTGGAATGGGACTGGGTGCCCCTTCCAGCAGCGCAGCACCGCAAAACAGGCCCTGTGCCCCAGGCTGTTGATAAAATTGACAAGTCCATTTCAAAGGATTCCATCGGCTATGTCACCTATTTTATCAACTTTGACGCCAAGGCCGTTGTCACCTGTAATTGCGCCTATTCGCCGTCGTCCGCCAGCATGGATTTTGGCTTTATTTCTTCCAACGGAAAATTTTACTATATCAATGTAAAGGGGGGCAGCATCAATCAGACAATTGGAATCAACCAGGCCGGAAGCTATGCCATGGCAATCAGGAACCGTTCTTCTCAAACTGTGCGCGTAGTCGGATTTTTGGAGTTTTGACGGTACATACAAAACACTTTTAAGGGCTGTTTGAACATTGACCATGTGCTCAGCGGAAAAAGGCCCATTGTTTGGGCATGGCGGCAATTTTAAGCAAGTCCCAGATCAAATGAAGAGGAGGTAATTAAAATGTTCGGTAAACTCAGTTCAAAGACCTGCGCGGCCCTTCTGTTCGCCGCGGGGCTCATCATCTCCCTGGCCCTTGCCTACCATCTGGGCTCGAAGTGGAGCTGGGAGGAGATCCTGGTGCCGGTGGAGCGCATTGTGGACGCCCGGCCCACACAACCCATGTGGCAGCAGAACATGATAAAGCTGGCCGGGTTTGGCACGGCGGTTTTCTGCCTGGGGACGGTCATCTCCTACCTGGCCGCGGAGCTGTACTATTCCGTTTTGGAGTTTTTCAAAGCGGAGGCAAAGAGGATGAACCACACGCAGACGCCTGGGCATGAATAGCTGTCTGCAAAAGCGCCCCTCCCTGCCCGGCAGGGAGGGCTTTTTTTGCGCCCTGGTCTGTACATTTCCCTGCCGCCGTGGTAAAATACCGCTCAGACATAGAAAGGTGGCCCCTCACATGAACCACAGCTTTTTCGCCTACATCTTTCGGATGCGCTACATCGCCCGCTGGGCGCTGATGCGCAACACCCGCGTTGAGAACGTGGAGGAGCACTCCTACGAGGTGGCGGTGCTGGCCCACGCCCTGGCGGTGGTGGGCCGGGACGTATTCCACAAGGAGCTGGACCCGGACAGGGCAGCCTCCGCCGCGCTGTTCCACGACGCGCCGGAGATCATCACCGGCGACATGCCCACCCCCATCAAGTACAATAATCCCTCCCTGAAAAGCGCCTATAAGCTGGTGGAGGCGGCGGCCCAGGACAAGCTGCTGTCCATGCTCCCCCCCGAGCTGGTCCCCGCCTATGAGCCCCTGCTGCGGGAGCGCGACAAGACCGTGGGGCGCTACGTGAAGGCGGCGGACAAGCTGGCGGCCTGGCTGAAGTGCCAGGAGGAGCTGAAAGCGGGAAATGCCGAGTTTGGCCGCGCCGCCGCCGAAACCATGTCCGCCCTGCGTGCCCTGGACATGGAGGAGGTGGACTGGTTCATGGACCACATGGGCCAGACCTTCCGCCTCACCCTGGACGATTTGGGATAGGGCCGTGGGACTGGCGCTGATCCCAAACTGCCCCGAACGGGCCGCCGCCATCATGCGGGAGGTAGCCGCCTGGGGCCGGGGCCGGGGGCTGCGGGTGTGGCCGGAGCAATGGCTCACCCCGGAAGAGCTGCTGACGGACGAGGCCGGTCCGTCAAACTTCTATGTGGGCACTTTGGACGGGGAGGAGGCGTGCGCCTTTATCCTGCAGTGGAGCGACCGGGAGTGGTGGCCGGAGGCGGAGCCCTTTGAGGCGGGCTATCTCCACAAGCTATGCGTCCGGCGTAAATTCGCCCACCAGGGCATGACCGCCCAGGTGGTGGAGGCCGTCAAAGAGGAGTGCGCCCGCCGGGGGGTGGCCCGCCTGCGGCTGGACACCGGGGCGGAGGAGGCCGTGGTGCGGGACATCTACCTGGCCGCCGGGTTTGAGGTGGTCAAAACCATTGCACAAAACGGCAGGCCCGTGATGTTGCTGTACGAATTGAATTTTTAAACAGGAGGGTATCCCCATGAGAGCCATTGTCACCGTCATCGGCAGGGACCAGGTGGGCATCATCGCCGCTGTGTGCGCCCTGCTCAGCGAGAAAAACGTCAACGTGCTGGACATCAGCCAGACCGTCCTCCAGGAGTATTTCACCATGATTATGCTGGTGGACGCCTCCCAGGCCACGGTGCCCTTCGCCCGCCTGCGGGAGGACCTGACCCAGGCCGGGAAGGAGCGGGGGCTGGATATCCGCATCCAGCGGGAGGACATTTTCGACGCCATGCACCGAATCTGAGCGTGGAGAAGCGGACAGCGCCGACCGAGCCGGAGGCGAGACCTTGGATCGGAGCGAGGGCGAGGGGAGGGCCGCAGAGCGGCCCGGACACCAGCCCGAGGCGGAGGAAAAGCAACCGAGCGTCCTGGCCGCTTCGCAGCGTGACAACATCTGAGGAGCAATATTTATGATTAACACCAACGACATTTTACAGACCATCCAGATGATCGACCACCAGCACCTGGACGTGCGCACCATCACCATGGGCGTCAGCCTGCTGGACTGCTGCGACCCGGATCCCCACGCCGCCTGCCGGAAGATCTACGACAAGATCACCACCTCGGCGGACAAGCTGGTGCGCACCGGCGGGGATATCGAGGCGGAGTTCGGCATCCCTATCGTCAACAAACGCATCTCTGTCACCCCCATGGCCCTGGTGGCCGGGGCGTCCCGCACCGAGGACTATGTGCCCTTTGCCGCCGCCATGGACCGGGCTGCCAAGGCGGTGGGGGTTAACTTCATCGGCGGCTTCTCCGCCCTGGTCCACAAGGGGATGACAGACGCGGACAAAAAGCTCATCGCCGCCATACCCGAGGCGCTGGCCGTCACCGATGTGGTGTGCTCCTCCGTCAATGTGGGCTCCACCAAGGCGGGCATCAACATGGATGCGGTGGCCCTCATGGGCCGGACCATCAAGGCCGCCGCGGAGCGCACCGCCGCCCAGGGCGGCTTCGGCTGCGCCAAGCTGGTGGTGTTCTGCAATGCGGTGGAGGACAACCCCTTTATGGCCGGGGCCTTCCACGGCGTTGGGGAGGCCGAGCAGGTCATCAATGTGGGCGTGTCCGGCCCCGGCGTGGTCCACCACGCCCTCCAGTTGGTGAAGGGGCAGCCCTTTGACGTGGTGGCGGAAACCATCAAAAAGACGGCTTTCCAGGTCACCCGTATGGGCCAGCTGGTGGCCAGGGAGGCCAGCGCCCGGCTGGGTGTGCCCTTTGGCATTGTGGATCTGTCCCTGGCCCCCACCCCCGCCATTGGGGACAGCGTGGCCCGCATCCTGGAGGAGATGGGGCTGGAGGTGTGCGGCACCCACGGCACCACCGCCGCCCTGGCCCTCCTCAACGACGCGGTGAAGAAGGGCGGCGTGATGGCGTCCTCCTCGGTGGGCGGGCTGTCCGGGGCCTTCATCCCGGTGAGCGAGGACGAGGGCATGATCGCCGCCGCCCAGTCCGGGGCCCTCACCCTGGACAAGCTGGAGGCCATGACCTGCGTGTGCTCGGTGGGGCTGGACATGATCGCCGTCCCCGGCGACACCAGCGCCGCCACGCTGGCGGCTATCATCGCCGATGAGGCCGCCATCGGCATGGTCAACCAGAAGACCACCGCCGTGCGCCTCATACCCGCCCCCGGCAAGCAGGTGGGGGACGTGGTGGAGTTCGGCGGGCTGCTGGGCTCCGCCCCCGTGATGCCCTGCCACACCGGCAGCGCGGAGGACTTCGTGGCCCGGGGCGGGCGGATTCCCGCGCCGCTGCATAGTCTGAAAAACTGAGAAGCGCGGCGCGACAACGTAAAAGGACAAGCCCCCCGGCAGTGCCGGGGGGCTCGTTTTTTACTGCTCCGTATTCAGCCCGTAATACTCGATGAGCCGCTTCACCGCGTCCAGCGCCTTGGACGGCTCCACCCATAGGTCGGGGAGGTAGCCCACGCCGTCCCGGTTTTTGCCGGCGCCGTACAGCCCGAGGCCGGTGCCGAAGTAGCACTTCAGGCCGGAGTGGGGGAGAAAGAAGCGCCAATTATTGGGCGTGAGGGCGCAGCCCAGGGTGGGCCCTCCCACAAAAAGGGTGTCCGCCGCCGTTTGGAAAATTTCAACCACCGACTCCCCTGAGGAGGCCACCCCTTTGTCCTGTAGTACAAAAACAGGGCCCGTGCGTTCCACCCACACCCCGGTCTGTGAATAGACGCGGTATGTACCCATGCGCTTGGCGGGGTAAAAATCGAATAGATGGCAGGAGAGCTGGCTGTATCGGTAGGAAAAGGCCCCCGGGCATTGGGCCCGGTTTCCGGCCCATCCCTGGAACCAGTCCTTGACATAGCTGTCGTCACCGCCGCCGTTTCCCCGCACATCGAAAATAAGGAGTGGGCTGTCGGTGTAATCCCCGCCGCAGGCGGCCAGCTTCTCAAGCATCTCGACCCGTTCAGGGACTATCGAACCGATAACATTGCTGCGGGCGGACATACTCCGGGAGATGAGGATGGGAACCCCCTTCCACTCCGATTTGTCAAAAATTTGCGCCAGCCCGTTTTGTGAGAGCCGCTTTGCCCGCTGCCAGGCAAGCGTGTGCCCGTCCAATGCGGAGGGCAGGTCGCTGCCGTCACCGCTCATGGCCGCATACCACCAGCAGATGCGCCCGTCCGGGCCGATGGTGGGTTTGAGGTAGTCGGGGTTTTCCACGCCGTCCAGGCTATCCAGGTAGATGTCGGGCACGTAGTACATATACTGGACGTGGTCCCACATGCCATAATTGCCCAGGGTGAAATGCCCGTCCACCAGCACCGGGTAGAGATGGCGGTAGAGCACGTCTTCCAGGTCCTGGACGGTGGGGGCCTCCATGGCGGACAGCTCCTCCCGCACCGCGTCCCGGAGGGGGAAGAAGGTCTCGTCCCCGCCGAAGTAGTAATAGGCGCCGTAGGTGGTCTGGAGGAGGGTGAAGAAAGTGTCCGCGTCGGAGAGCAGACCGTCTTTGGTCAGGTTTTCCTCCGGGCCGTGCTCTGTGGTGAGCCGCTCCAGCTCCGCCTCGGTGAAGGTGTGGTTCTGCTCATGGAAATCCGGGGTGTAGGGGGAAATGTCCAGGGGTTCCTCCTGTGTGATGATTGCCTTCCGCGCGGCGTTCACCCCGTCCAGAAACTCGCGGAAGTCCACCGGCTCCGGGGTGGGCTCCGGCGTGGGGGTGGGGCTTGCCGTGGCCGTGGGAAGAGGCGCAGGGGTGGAGGTAGGGGCCTCCGCCGACGGAGCGCAGCCCGCCAGAAGGGTCAGGGCCAGAAGCAGGGACAGCAGGGCGCGTTTTTTCATGGTAGTCACCTTTCTTTCTCATCTGCGTCGGGAGCGTCCACTTGGCTCCAGTGCGCACTCTAATATGAATATGCAAACTATATTATACTTTTAATAGTATTGTAGCACACTGGCTTCCGCCGCGCAAGAGGCAATCCCATGCGGCACAGCAAAAAGCCCCCGGAATTTTTCCGGGGGCTTCGCTCTATACAGGTTTGCCGGGGTCTTGATCCGCCCAAAGGGTGGAGAAGTAGTCATAGTACGGCATGAGGAAGGAGAAGCCCTCCACCAGCCGGTCCGCCAGGGAGGGGGTGTAGAGCGCCTCGCTCAGCTCCTCCTCGTGGCCCACCGACAGGGACTTTTTGTTATACCAATCCGCCAGCCTGGGCTCGGCGCAGGGCTTTTTCCGGCTGTACTCCGGGCCGTCCAGGGTAAATTCCTCCTGTCTGGCCAGCCTGTTGTGGAGCTTCAGCAGGGGCCTGGGGTCTGCGTCGATGCGGGCGCGGTGCTTTCCCATCACCGACGCCTGGGCGCACCAAAAGCCCATGCCGTAGCTCCAGCCCTCCGGGGCCAGCTCAAACCAGAATACCGGGTGGTCGCCGCCGGACTCGCTGCCGAAGCGGAACAGGGACAGCCACAAATGGTCCTTATAGGGCCCCCGGCCGAACAGCCGCCGGGCGTCCCGGTAGATGCGGGAGATTTTCAGGTTCAGCCCGCTCTTGGGAAAGCGGTCCAGCAATTCGGCCTGGACCTGCCCTCCCAGCTCCTTCATGGGGTTGAGAAAATAGGTCTGATAATCGGACTTGTGGGCCTCAAACCAGCCCCGCTCGTTGTTGAAGCGGATGCCCCACATGAAGTCCACCGTTTCCTTGGAAAAACCTTCAAACACAGCTCAGCCCTCCCATGGGTCCTGGACAGGGTTATCCCCGCCCTCCGGCGTGTTCTCCGGGGTGGGGACGGGATCCACATAGGCGGGAAATGTGGGCTCCGGCGGGAAACTGGGGTCCAAACTGGGAATCCCCCAGGGGTCAGTGGGGCCCGGATCCATGCTGGGAATCCCCCAGGGGTCGGTGGGGCCTGGGTCCATGCTGGGCCCTGGCTCCGGAGTGGGGATGGGCTCGATGGTGGGCGGAACCTCCGGGGCGGGCTCCACGCTGGGTTGGCCGCCGGGATCAACAGCGGAACCCCAGGGGCCCTCGTCGGCGGGGTTGTAGAGAATTTTCTTATCCCGCTTGGCGTAGCGGCTGTGGTTTTCGTAGGTGCGGGAGATCAGGTTGTCGTTGGCGTCGTACACGCAGCGGTACACATCCACCTCGTAGCCGGTGTAGGGGGTCACATCCACCTTGGTGGTGCCCCGCTCGATGGTCTCGTCCGGCTCGTAAACGGTGGTCCAGGGGGTGGAGGAGAGGGTATAGCGCTCGGTTTTCACATAAATGCCCTCGGGGTTGCTGCCGTAGAACTGGACGGTGAGCTTCCCCCAGGCATTGCCCTCGGTGTAGGCCACAATTTTGATGGGGAAGCCGGTGTTGTTGCGGAACTTGAAGTCCAGGGAGGGGTAGAAGATTGTGGCATCCAGCCCGTTGGCAATATAACCGGTGGAGAAGGCGTGGCACGCCCGCTTGACAATCTCCAGGTTGGAGTACACCGCGCAGTAGTACAGGGAAGAGGACACCTGGCATACGCCGCCCCCGTCCATAGGGACAGTCTGGCCGTTCTGGTAGCCGGTGCTGGTCTTATAGCCGTTGCGGGCGCTGGGGTCGCCGATGGTGTCGATATAGGAGAACACCTCGCCGGGCTGGATCACCTTGCCGTTACAGAATTCGGCGGCCCGGTTTACGTTGAAGGAGCGGTTGGCCACCCCGTCCATATTGGTGGTGACGGAGGCCAGCAGGTCTTTATAGAACATGGACTCGTCGGGGTTGGTGCCCGGCGGGGTGTATTCCAGGGGGATAGTGCAACTCTCACCGGGGGCGGTCTGGTCCAGAATAGCCTGGGCCTCCTCGGCGTTGACAGACAGGCCGATGACCGCCGGGGTGAGCTTGCCCTCCTCGTCTACGCCGGGGGCTTTGGGCTCCACGTGGATGAGCTCGTGGAGCACCTGCCCGCTCAGCTCCGCGCCGGGCAGCGTCTCGGGCTCCACCCGCAGCTCCCGTTCCCCCTGGGCCAGCGCCTCTTCCACCTGGGTCAGCAGGGCGTCGGCGTCCAGCTTCTGCCCGTCGGTGCCGGGGGTGACGGTGACCGATTCCTCCCCCATCTCATAGGTGAAGTCAACCGGGGGCACATACAGCTCATCGGCCACCGCCTGGACCATCCGCCGGGCCTGCTCCTCCCCCTCCGGGGTGAAGGCGGCGGCGGATATGGACAGGGTGTTCGGCTCGTCGGCCAGCCCCAGCCACAGCGCGCCCAGCTTCCAGAAGGGCGTATTTTCCTTGGCGGTAAAGCCCACGTCCACCGCGGCCTCGGGGGAGCAGTCCATCAGCTCACCGGTGAACTCCAGCCGCCGCCCCTCGCCGTACAGCAGGGTGAGCTTGCGGGTATCCAGCCGCTGGTCCATCTCCTGGCTGACTACGGACAGCGCGTCCTCCCGGGTGAGTTTGCCCAGCTCGGCCACCGTCTCGCCCCGGTCATCCACCGCCACCGCCCCGGGCAGCAGCTGGCCGTTATCCCGAACCCAGGCGCACAGGCCAAACCACCCGCCGGCCGCCACGGCCAGCAGGGCAACCGCCGCGATGCCGGCGACCAGCGCCACGGGAATGCCTTTTTTCGGTGTGGATTCTTCCATACGCTGCAAACCTCCTACCTGCAAACATAATCTAAAACATTTTACCACTATATCCTGAATTGGGCAAGGAAAAGTATGCGGAAAAAAGGTTACAATCTGGTATCAATCCTGTGGAAAAGTATGGACACGCTCGAAATTTGCGGGGAAAAACCGCCTATCAGCATGTTGACAGGCGGTTTTGACGCGGGTTGCGGGCCGTTCAGCCCTTGTGGCTCTCCACAATTGCGCCGCTGCGGAAGGCGGCCACCAGATCGACCAGCTCGTCGATCTGCCCCTGGAGCTTCCGGCCGATGTCCGTCTGGAGGATCATGGCCCGGCTCTCCAGCCGCTCGAACACCTGGGTGGTGGAGGCAATGTCGTAATTTTTGCGGATGGCGGCGGCCCTGCCCACAAAGGGTTCATGGGCCACCAGCCGGAAACAGGCGGAGTTGTAGATCAAGGTGTACCCGGCGATGCCGGTGGTTTTCTGGTATGCCTTGCAGAACCCGCCGTCAATGACCACCAGCCTGCCGCCCCCCTTCACGGGGCTCTCCCCCTTCTTGGACTTCACCGGCACGTGGCCGTTGATGATGTGGCAGTGGGGACCCTCCAGGCCGAACTCCTTCAAAATGCCCTCGCACACCGCCGGGTCGTTATACAGCGTGTAGTAGGCGTTTTTGGGCTCGGTGTGGGTGGCCGCGTCGGCGATGAACCGGCGCTCGAAGGTGGTCATGCGATCCCTGCCGAAGATGGGGGAGTTGCGCCCTGCCCACAGCCACCACAAAAAGTCCATCCCCTGCTGCCGCTCCGGGGAGGCGGGCTTGCTGTAGTAGGCCCGGCGGGCCACCCGGTCGGCGTAGTCCAAAAACGCCTTGCCGCTCAGGCGGTCGCAGCCCTGGCCGATGGAGAACTCCATGAGCGAACCGTCCTCCTCCATGGGGATGCAGCCGTGGAAGAGCAGGTTCCCGTTGTAGATGCGGTACAGGCTGCCCTTGGAGTAGAGGAAACGGACGTGGCGCTGGAGCTTCTCGCTGTGCCGGAAGGACCGGGTGAGGGTGTTGATGAGGGTGTCCTCCTCCGGGGTGAGGGCGTAGGGGTCGGCGGGATCCACGGTGGGAAAGTCGGTGTCCAGCATGGGATAGCTTGCCCCGCCGATGGACACGGTTTTGGAATCGTAATCAATCTTATCCAGCAGCAGCCGGTCGTCCATGCCAAAGGCGGGGTTGCGGCGGATCTTCTGCCCCTCCAGCTTGAACAGGATCATGGAGATGGCCTTGTGCATCCGGGCGCACAATAGCTTGTCCCGGTCGGTGACGCTGTCCTCGTCCTCCTTGGCGATCTTCACCTCGAAGCAGCTGATATCGCACTTGCGGTAAAATTCATCGGCAAACACCGACAGGGGCCGCAGGGAGATGCCGTAGCCGGTCTCGATGACCTCCAGGTTATTATACCGCAGGGAGTTGGCCAGCACGGTGGCCACCAGGGTGCGGGAGCCGGAGGCCGCCCCCATCCACAGGATATCGTGGTTGCCCCACTGTATGTCCACGCTGTGGTAGGCCATCAGGCTGTCCATGATGACGTCGGCGCCGGGGCCCCGGTCAAAGATGTCCCCCACCAGGTGGAGGTGGTCCACCGCCAGGCGCTTGATGAGCTCGCACAGCTGGATCAGGAAATTGGACGCCCGGTCCAGGTCGATGATGGTGTTGATGATGTTTTCATAGTAATCCCGCTTGTCCGCCTCATTTTTCTCGTAGTGGGTGTGGATCAGCTCGTCGATGATATAGGCGTACTCCGGCGGCATGGCCTTGCGCACCTTGGACCGGGTGTACTTGGCGCTGACCAGGCAGCACAGGTCGATGAGCCGGTGGAAGGTGATGCGGTACCATTCCCGCATATCGTCGCACTCCCGCTCGATCTCCTCCAGCTTCTCCTCGGGGTAGTAGATGAGGGTGGCCAGCTGGTCCCGGTCGGAGCGGGGGACAGTGGAGCCCAGCAGCTCGTCGATCTTCACCCGCACCACGCCGGAGGCGGAGTTGAGGATGTGTTGGAAGGCCTCGTACTCCCCGTGGACGTCGGACAGGAAGTGTTCGGTGCCCTTGGGAAGGTTCTGGATGGCCCGCAGGTTGATGATCTCGGTACAGGCGGCCTGGACATTGGGATAGTGCCGGGCCAGCAGCCTCAGGTACTCCAGCCGCTCGGGGGGAAAGGTCACGGTGGGCTTCATGGCGCGTCCTCCTTTAAGTGGATATTTTTGTCTGTCCCTATTATGCCATAGATCCGCAAAAAAGAAAAGAGGAAAAGGCGCAGAAACGAAAAAATTTCCGTCTCTGCGCCCGTTTTTTGTTAAAATTGTGTCAAATCGTGGACGTAAGCTCCACTCCTCTGCTGCCGTCTGCGGCGAAAGCCCGCCCATTCCGCTGTGTCTCCTCTTCCCCGCGGCCCGGTCAGAGCAGGTAGTTGTTTTCCCGGCCGGCCACCTGGAGGGCCTTCAGCTTGTAGGTGGCGAAGCCCTCCGTCACCAGCGGCTCCCGCCGGCACAGCTCCTCCGCCTCCTCATAGCTGCCCGCCCGCAGGATGTACATCCCCGCCACACCGGGATAGCCCTTGAACACGCCGCAAAGCTCCAAATGGCCCTCGTCGTCCAGAGCCCTGATGTTGGCCACATGCCGCTCCACGGCGGCCTTGGTCAGCCGGTTATAGGTCTTGGTCTTTTCAATGAACATCACATACAGCCATTTTTCCATAAAATCCTTCTCCTTTTTGAAATGGTTGCGATATCCCCTGCGCTCCTCCGCCGCCTGCCCGCCCCACATGGCCGGAAGGAACGCCTTGCGGACCCCCTATATCTCCCTGCGGCCTTCCATGGCGCGCATCAGGGTGGCGTCGTCGGCGAACTCCAGGTGGCTGCCCACCGGGATGCCGTAGGCCAGCCGGGTGGTCTTGACCCCGAAGGGCTTGAGCAGCCGGGACAGGTACATGGCGGTGGTCTCCCCCTCGGTATCCGGGTTGGTGGCCATGACGGCCTCCTCAATCTCCCCGGAGGCCGCCCGCTCCACCAGCTGCTGGATGCGCAGGTCGTCCGGGCCCACGTGGTTCATGGGGGAGATGACGCCGTGCAGCACATGGTACACCCCCCGGTACTCCCGGGAGCGCTCCATGGCCACCACGTCCTTGGGGTCGGCCACCACGCACACCAGGGAATGGTCCCGCTTGGAGGAGGCGCACAGGGGGCACTCCCCCTCCCCGTCGGTGAGGTTCTGGCACACCGGGCAGCAGCCGATGCTCTTTTTCGCGTCCAGCAGGGCGGCGGCGAAGTCCCGGGCGGTCTGCTCGGGCTGGTCCAGGATGTAAAAGGCCAGCCGCTGGGCGCTCTTGCGGCCCACGCCGGGCAGCTTGGCGAACTGCTCCACTAAATTTTCCAGGGCGGCGGGAAAGTAGTCCATGTCCATGTCTCCTATCGTTTTCTCTGTTTCCGCGCAACCAATGGGCACGTGGCCGGGTCGCTTGCCCTCACGCCTCCCGCCGCAGGGCCGCGATGGCCGCCTCCGGGTCCTCCGCGCCGTACACCGCCGAGCCCGCCACCAGCACCGTGGCCCCGGCCTCAATGACGGTTTTGGCGTTGGCGGGGCCCACCCCGCCGTCCACCTCCAGCTCACAGGCGGGGTTGTAGCGGTCGATAAGTGCGCGCACCTCCCGGATGGTGGAAAGCTGGTCTTCCATAAACTTCTGCCCGCCGAAGCCCGGCTCCACCGTCATCACCAGCACCATGTCCAGCCCCTCCAGATAGGGCAGCACGGCCCGGGCCGACGTGATGGGCCGCAGGGCCACGGCTTTCTTCACCCCGTTGGCCCCCATGGCCCGGAGGGCGTCGGCGATGCGGGAGGGGTGGTCGGCCTCCAGGTGGACGGACAGCAGATCCGCCCCGGCCTTGGCGAACTGCTCAATATACCGGGCGGGCTTGTCGATCATCAGGTGCACGTCCAAAAACATGTCCGTATGCCTTCGGATGGACTCCACCACCGGCACGCCGATGGTGATGTTGGGGACGAACATGCCGTCCATCACATCCACATGGAGCCAGTCGGCGGCGTACACCCGGCCTATGTCCCGCTCCAAATTGCAAAAATCCGCCGAGAGGATGGAAGGGGCGATCTTAACCATAATTTTTCCCTCGTTTCCCGAAATATCCGCTTTGGGGACAGGCCCGGGCCGGGCCGGAGGGCGGCGCGCCCGCCGCCCTGCCGCATAGGATAGAGCACGCGGAGGTCGCCGCCGGAGCCGGCTGGGCGGTTCCCCCACGCCCCCGCTCGCGCCCGGCTGTCTCTCCGGCCGGCGCGCCGCACCTGAATACCCCCCGCCGCCCTGTGCGGCGGGGGGAGTTGTAATGTCCGGGCAGGCCCGCAGGGGGCGCGCAGCCGGAGGAGGCTTTGCCTTTCCCGGCGGAATTATCCCGTGATGGTGCCGCTGGGCGGCACCTCCCGCACCTGATAGCCGGCCTGGCGCAGGGCGTCCATGATTTCCGCTTTGTGGGACAGGCCGAAGGCCTCCATGGTCACCTTCAGCTCCACCCCCGCCTGGCGGTTGATGTTGACAAACTGGTTGTGGTCCAGCTTGATGATATTGCCGTTGAGCCCGGCCACCAGGCCGGCGATGCGCAGCAGCTCGCCGGGCCGGTCGGGCAGCTGCACCGAGAAGGTGAAGATCCGTCCCCGGTTGATGAGCCCGTGCTGCACCAGCGACGAGATGGTGATCACGTCCATATTGCCGCCGGACAGCACGCTCACCACATTGCAGTCCCGGCAGTCCAGGTGCTTGAGGGCCGCGATGGTGAGCAGCCCCGCGTTCTCCACCACCATTTTGTGCTTCTCCATCACGTCCAAAAAGGCGTCCACCAGCTCGCCGTCGTCGATGGTGATGATGCCGTCCAGGTTCCTCTGGATGTAGGGGAACACCTGGTCGCCGGGGGTCTTGACCGCCACGCCGTCGGCGATGGTGGTCACCTGGTCCAGCGTCACCACGCGGCCCGCCTCCAGGCTGGCCTTCATGGACGCCGCCCCCGAGGGCTCCACCCCGATCACCTTCACCGAGGGGTTGAGCAGCTTGGCCAGGGTGGACACCCCCGCCGCCAGCCCGCCGCCCCCCACCGGGACCAGGATCACGTCCACATCGGGCAGGTCCTTGAAAATCTCATAGGCGATGGTGCCCTGGCCGGTGGACACGGTGAGGTCGTTGAAGGGGTGGACGTAGGTGAGCCCCTCCTCCTCGCTGAGCTTGGCCGCCAGCGCCGCCGCATCGTCAAAGGTCTCGCCGTGGAGCACCACCTTCGCCCCGTAATCCTTAGTGTTGTTCACTTTCACCAGCGGGGTGGTGGTGGGCATGACGATGGTGGCCGCCACCCCCGCCGCCCGGGCGGCATAGGCCACCCCCTGGGCGTGGTTGCCCGCCGAGGCGGTCACCAGCCCGCGCTCCTTCTCCTCATCGGAAAGGGCGGAGCACTTGAAGTAGGCCCCACGGATTTTATATGCCCCGGTGACCTGCATGTTTTCCGGCTTGATATATACCTGGTTGCCGGTGGTTCTGGTGAAAAAGGGGCTGTACATCAGGTCTGTGCGGTGAAGCACGCCGTCCAGCACCCTGCGGGCGGCGCGGAAATCGTCTAATGTCATCATGTGGGGACAGCTCTCCTGTCGTATCTAAGATATCGACCCATTTTACATGAAGAAATTGTTAAAGTCAACCGTCCCGGCCCCCTTCTTCTTGACAGGGAGCTTGTCCGGGGAGTAAAATAGAAGCCAGATTTCGGAAAGGGGGTAAGGGCCTTGGCCTATGTGAAAAAGCGCAGCGTGCTGCCTATCTACTTTGTGGGGCTGACGTGGCTGGCGTGGGCGTGGCTTCTGGGCCTGCCGCTGTACCGGCCCACCCATTATATTATCGTGGCGCTGCTCTCCGTCATCGCCTACCACGCGGGCAAAATGATTTTCCCTGACCGGGGATACGAGGTGCAGGACGCCCCGCCGTCCGCCCACCAGGCCCAACCCCGGCCCGAGCCGGAAACGGGGGGAAAACCCAAGTCCACCGGCAACCCCGAGATCGACGCGCTGCTGTCGGAGCGGGACAGGGCGGTGGGCGAGATGCGCCGGCTCAACGCCTCCATTGAGGACCCCAAAATTTCCGCCCAGATCAGCCGCCTGGAGGAGACCACGGGCAAAATCATCGACACCGTGGCCGCCAGCCCCTCCAAGCTGCCCCAGATTCGGAAATTCATGAGCTACTACCTGCCCACCACCCTGAAGCTGCTCAACGCCTATGACCGAATGGATTCCACCGGGGCGTCGGGGGCCAACATCGACGGCACTAAGGGCAGAATCGGGGACATGCTGGACTCCATCTGCACCGCCTTTACCCGCCTGCTGGACGATCTGTACGGAGACGAGGCCATGGACATCTCCGCCGAGATCACCGTGATGGAGCAGATGCTGGCCCAGGAGGGACTGGGCGGTATGACCCTGGGCGGCTCGTAAAGGGGCCGCCATGAAGAAGAAAATCACCAGGAAGGGCTACCGGGTGCTGGCCGTGGTGTGGACCCTGGCCGCCGCGTCCATGGCGGTGGCCTTCGTGCGGCGGCTGGCCCAGTTCAGCCTGCCGCTGCTGGCGCTGACGGCGCTGAGCATACTCGCAGCCAACAACTTCTGGCAGTCCTACCGCAGAACCCCGGAGGAGACCGTCCGGGACCCCTTCGCCTCCCCGCCCAAATTTGCCGATAACCCGGTGCTGTTTGACGACGACCCGCCCCGCGCCGGCCACCTAAATAAAGATTCGGAGGAAAACACCCATGAGTGACGAGATGAACATGATGCCCGAGCTGACCCTTGACCCCACCGGCTCCGCCGCTGCCGCCGCTGCGGCCAAGGAGGCGCAGGCCGCCGTCCCCAAAGCCCCCGAGGCCCCGTCCCTGACCCTGGAGAACAGCGTCACCCCAGAGGACGCCGCCGCCGTCCAGGCCGCGCGGGACGCCCAGGCCATCCAACTGGACGAGAGCCAGCTCAGCGAGGCGGAGCGCAAGGTGGTCAACGACTTTGCCCAGAAGATCGACATCACCGACTCCACCCAGGTGCTCCAGTACGGCGCGGCGGCCCAGAAGAACATCGCCGGGTTCTCCGAGAACGCTTTGAACAATGTGCGCACCAAGGACCTGGGGGAGGTGGGCGAGGCCCTGTCCTCCCTGGTTGTGGAACTGAAAACCTTCGGCCAGCCGGAGAAGAAGGGCATCGCCGGCTTCTTCCAGAAAAAGCGCAACGAGCTGACCGCCATGAAGGCCAGCTATGACAAGGCGGAGGTCAACGTGGACAAGATCGCCTCCATCCTGGAGGGGCACCAGGTCACGCTGATGAAGGACATCGCCATGCTGGACCAGATGTATGAGCTGAACACCAAGTACTACAAGGAGCTGACCATGTATATCCTGGCGGGCAAAAAGGCGCTGATGAAGGCCCGCAACGAGGAGCTGGAGGCGCTGCGCAAGAAGGCGGCGGAGACCGGCTCCCAGGAGGACGCCCAGAAGTATAACGACTTCGCCAATCTCTGCAACCGCTTTGAGAAGAAGCTCCACGATTTGGAGCTTACCCGGATGATCTCCATCCAGATGGGCCCCCAGACCCGGATGATCCAGAACAACGACACACTGATGCTGGAAAAGATCCAGTCCTCTCTGGTGAACACCATCCCCTTGTGGAAGAGCCAGATGGTGCTGGCCCTGGGGCTGGAGCACTCCCGCCAGGCCACCGCCGCCCAGGCCGCCGTCACCAACATGACCAACGACCTGCTGAAAAAGAACGCGGAGATGCTCAAGATGGGCACCATTGAGACGGCCAAGGAGGCGGAGCGCTCCATCGTGGACATCGAGACCCTCCAGCACACCAACCAGCAGCTCATCTCCACCCTGGACGAGGTGATGCAGATCCAGAAGGACGGTGCCCAGAAGCGCCGGGAGGCCGAGCTGGAGCTGGGCCGCATCGAGGGCGAACTGAAGCAGAAGCTGCTGGAGCTGCGGGGGTAAGTGCGCCCAAAGCGAGCGTGACAACGCCGCGATAGAAAGGATTTCCTTATGATGCCTGTATTTCCGATTAAAACGCTTTTGCTGCTTATCATCCCGGTGTCCGTCGCGGCGGTTATTCTTGCCGTGGCAGGCAAGCGGGGCGGCGGCGTGTTCAAAAAACAGGGGGTGGCCTGGGGTCTGACGGTGGTGATGGTCTTTGCCGCCATCGGCATCGGCTACGCTAAGGCCCCCATGGCCGGGACAAGGGAGCCGGCCCCCGCCCCCGACTACGGCGATTCCTACCACTGGGAGGGCGGCCAATTCCTGTTGGATAACGCCGACGTGCTGTCCGACAGGACGCTCAGGGAGCTGGACCAACGCAACGAGCGGCTGTGGAACAATTATAATGTCACCATTGGCGTGGTCACCTGCAACTACGGCAAGGACGACCTGGACCAATACGCCATGAAGCGGGCCGAGGAGATGGGCCTGGGCGGTTATGATATGATCGTGGCACTGGATATCAGCGGCGACAACTATTGGCTGATTCAGGGCAACGACCTGCGCCGGGATTTCACCGACAGCGACTGCTCCGATTACGCCTATGAATATATGGAATACGACTTTGCCCGGGGCATGTACGGCGACGCTCTGCTGGACCTCACCGAGGCTTTGGAGATTTGGTACGGAAACTATTTTGACTGAACTGAGAAAGGAGGCTGCGCATGGGCGGATTTTCTGATGTGATCGCCATCATTGTGCTGGCGGTAATTCTGCTGCTGGTGATGGAGGGCTCCCACCGGCGGCGCTGGCGCAGCGGCTGGTACGGCCCCACCTATGTCTACCGGCCCTTCTATATCTTCCGCCCCCGTCCTCCCAGACCGCCCAGGCCGCCCCGCGGTCCGGGCTTCGGCCCCGGCCCTGGACCCGGCATGGGCTTTGGTCCGGGCCCGGGCGTGGGCTTTGGCCCTGGTCCGGGCATGGGCACGCGTCCCGGCCCCAGGCCCGGCGCAAATCCCCGTCCCGGCGGACCATTCGGCGGTTCCCGGCCCGGCGGCGCAGGCCGTCCCAATCCCGGCCCCAGGCCGGGCGGTTCCTTTGGCGGCGGGCGGCCCATGGGCGGGCCCCGGCCCGGCGGCTCCTTTGGAGGGGGCCGTTCCTTCGGGGGCGGCGGACGGCCCGGCGGCTCCTTTGGGGGCGGGCGCTCCTTCGGTGGGGGCGGACGTTCCGGCGGCGGCTTTGGCGGCGGCCGGGGCGGCGGACGGAGGTAGACTGCCCCCCAGCAGGGCCCCGCGCGGGCCCTGTGAAGCGGGCGGCGCCGGCAGCCCCTGTTTATGGGTTAATCTGAGAGCCGGGCGGATTTATATCCGCCCGGCTTTTTCTTTTTTGCCAAAAGGGGGGGCGGAATTGGGGCAAATTTTGACAACACAGAGAAAATGAAAAAAAGGAGAGAAATCCCTCCAAAGGTATGATACAATATCCCTGTTCGTATGTATGAAAACTGGGGTTCCCACGAAGCCACTGGGGCGAACCCGCGGGAAGGAACATGTACATGGGTATTGCGGACATTATTTCCCTGCTGGGCGGGCTGGCTTTCTTCCTGTTCGGCATGACCCTGCTGGGCGAGGGCCTTAAAAAAGTGGCCGGAAGCAAGCTGGAGACCATCCTGGGCAAGCTCACCTCCAACCCGGTCAAGGGGGTGCTGCTGGGCGCGCTGGTGACGGCGGTGATCCAGTCCTCCTCCGCCACCACCGTTATGGTGGTGGGCTTTGTCAACTCGGGCATCATGCAGCTCAGCAACGCCGTGGGCATCGTCATGGGGGCCAACATCGGCACCACCGCCACCGGCTGGGTGCTCACCCTGGCCGGCGTGGAGGGGGAGGGCGGCTTCTCCTCCGCCACGGTGTTCGCCTTCATCGCCTTTGTCGGCATCATTTTGTACTTTTTCTGCCGGAAGCAGGGGCAGAAAAACGTGGGGCTCATATTGCTGGCTTTCTCCGTGCTTATGAGCGGGATGCAGGCCATGAGCTCCGCCATGGACCCGCTGAAAACCAACGACGCTTTCCTCCACTTCATCTCCGCCGCCTCCAACCCGGCGGTGTCCCTGCTCATCGGCCTGCTGGTGACGGCGGTGATCCAGTCCTCCTCCGCCTCCATCGGCATTTTGCAGGCCCTGTCCATCACCGGGGCCATCAGCTATGAGGTGGCCGTCCCCATGGTGCTGGGCATGTGTATCGGCGCGTGCGTGCCGGTACTGCTGTCCGCCATCGGGGCCAACGCCAACGGCAAGCGCACCGCCGTCATCTACTTATACTTCAACATTGTGGGCTCCGCGCTGTTCATGATCCCCTTCTATCTCGTCCACGCCTTTGTGGATATGCCCTTTATGGCCGAGCCCGCCTCCGCCTTCGGCATCGCCGTGTTCAACACCGTGTTCAAGGTGGCAGCCACCCTGGTGCAGCTGCCCGTCACCGGGCTGCTGGTGAAGCTGGCGGTGCTCACCGTCAAGGAGGAGGCCGCCGAGGACGAGGAGGAGTTCGAGGAAAACCTGCTGGACGAGCGCTTCCTGGCCTACCCGCCCCTGGCCCTGGAGCAGAGCGGCCACACGGTGGAGCGGATGACCGCCGCCGCCGTGAAAAACCTGAACCGCTCCATTGAGCTGTTTACCCGCTTCAGCCAGGAGAAGTATGACAAGATCATGAGCCGGGAAAACGCGGTGGACCGCTATGAGGACAAGCTGGGCAATTACCTGTTCCACCTGAACAGCCGTGGCCTGGACGAACGGGAGACCCTGGTCAGCTCCCACTACCTCCACTGCCTCACCGACCTGGAGCGCATTTCCGACCATGCGGTAAACCTGGCCGAGCTGGCCCGGGAGATGGACGCCAAGGGCATCGCCTTCTCCCCCGACGGCCTGGAGGACATGGCCCGGGCCAGCGGCGCGGTGCTGGAGATCGTCTCCCTGGCCCAGCGGGCACTGGAGCAGGAGGACACCGGCCTCGCCCGGCAGGTGGAGCCCCTGGAGGAGGTCATCAGCACCATGCTGGAGGGGATGAAGCTGCGCCACATCCGGCGGCTGCAAAACGGCATGTGCACCCTGGAGATGGGCTTTATCCTCAACGACTGCATCAACAACTTTGAGCGTGTGGCCGGCCACTGCTCCAATGTGGCCCTGGCCGTGCTGGAGCTGCGGTACGCCGACCTCCAGTTCCACGACTACGCCCGGGACGTGCGCCAGGGCGACCAGCCGGAGTTCCGCCGGTGGCTGGCTTTCTATAAGGAGAAATACCTGGGCCCCGCCCCGGTCTGAACACAAAAAAGCGCCCCGCCCAAGTGGGCGGGGCGCTTTTTTGTCACTGTCCGGGGTTTCGGGCCACATCCAGGATGAGCTGGGCGCAGCGCTCCACCCCCACCAGGCTGGAATCCAGGGACAGGTGGTAATTCTGGCTCATCCCCCAGTCCCGGTTGGCGTAGTGCTTGTAATAGGCCCGGCGGCGCTTGTCCTTCTCCTCCAGGCGCTTCTCGGGGGACAGGTCGGACTCGCCGTACAGCCGCACCACCCGGTCCGCCCGGTAGGGGATGGGGGCGTGGATGAACACGTTAAGCACGTCCTCCCGGTCCCGCAGGATGTAGTCGGCGCAGCGGCCCACGATGACGCACGGGCCCTTCTCCGCCAGATCCAGGATCACCCGGCACTGGATGACCCACAGGAAGTCGGCGGTGGACAGCCCGCTGTTCACCGGGTGGCGCAACCGCGCGCCGCCGGGGAACGCATAGGACATCAGGGACTGCCAGGGGGAGGCGTACTCCCCCTCCTGCTCAATGAATTTCTCATCGAAGCCGGTCTCCACCGCCACCTGTTCCACCAGCTTTTTATCATAATAAGGCACGTCCAGCAGCTCGGCCACCCGCTTGCCCACGGATCTGCCGCCGGAGCCGAACTCCCGGCTGATGGTGATGATTTGCTTGCTCATATACAGCCCTCCTTTTCCACTGGGCGGCCCCGCCGCCGCGTATGGTCCGATACACCCATATTATAACAGGGCGGCGGGATAAATGCAAGGCGGGCACGTCCCTCAGTGGTGCGCATGCCCAAAGATGAGCAGCACCCCCAGGGCAAAGCCCACCACCGTGGCCAGGATGGACCACCGGGACTTCCACTGGAGGGACGCTTCGGGCAGCAGCTCAAAAAACACCACGTACAGCATGGCGCCCCCTGCGAGGCTGAGGGCGGCGGCCAGGGCGGCGGGGGCCTGGTTTCCCACCAGGTATCCCGCCAGCGCCCCCGCCACCGTGGGCAGGCCGGACAGCGCCGCCACGCCGATGGCCCCCAGGGTTTTGGACCCGTCGTGGAGCAGGGGGATGGCGATGCTCATGCCCTCGGGCAGGTTGTGCAGGCCGATGGTCACCGCCGCCAGCACGCTGGCCAGGCAGATGCCCTCCACCGCCACCGACGCCCCCACCGCCATACCCACCGGCACGTTGTGCAGGGCTACCGCCGCCGCCAGCACCAGCCCCGCCGTATGCAGGTCGTGGTGGCCGCAGGCGCAGTGGTGGGGGTTGTTCTCGTCCTCATGGTGGGCGCTCTTGTCGATCCAGCAGTTGAGCAGGTAAGTCACCACAAAGCCCGCTACCAGCACCAGCGGCGTCATGGGCGGCCAGGGGGCGGCTTCCATGGCTTCGGGCACCATGTCCAGGGCCACGATGGACAGCATAAGCCCCGCGGTGAAGCTGAGCAGCAGGCTGGTTCCCCGGGGGGACTCCCGCTTGACGAGGGCGGCCAGCGCGCCCCCCAGGGCTAGGCCACCCACGCCGGTGGCGGCGGTTAACAGTATGACAAACAAGATGGGATTCATGTGCAGGCGCTCCTAAAGCATAATTTGCCGGGCCGGCCAAAAAGGCCAGTCCGGCAAACAGCATATTACCACAGCCCGCCTGGAAAGGCAAGCAAAATTATCCTTTGCGGAACAGTTCCCGCAGACCGATGAGGATGAGGAAGCCTCCAAAGCACTTGCGCAGCACCTCCACATCCAGCGCGGTGGCCGCCCAGGCGGTGAGGGCGGAACACACAAGCCCGGCGGCGATGGCGGGCAGCAGCGCCCCCTTCTCCACATAGCCGTTTTTCAGGTGGGCAGGGAGGGCGGTGGCGGCGGTGGGCAGAAAGTAGAGCAGGTTGACCCCCTGGGCCAGGGTCTGGGGCACGCCGGCAAAGGTGGTCATGTAGATCAGCAGCAGCGAGCCGCCGCCCACCCCGAAGCCGGACAGCACCCCGGTGGCCGCCCCGGCCAGGGCGGCAATGAACCAGTCCTTCATAAAAACGCCCTCACCCCACCGTACAGGATCAGCAGGGCGAAGACCCGGCGCAGCCAGGTCATGGACAGGTTTTTGAACACCTTTCCCCCCACAAAGCCGCCGATGAGCCCGCCTGCCAGGTAGGGCAGGGCCAGCAGGAGGTCCAGCTGCCCCCGGAACCAGTAGATGGCGGCGGACAGGGCGCACAGCGGCGCAATCACCGCCACCGAGGTGGCAAACGCCTTCCGCTGCTCCAGAGCGCACTTCCCCGCCAGCATGGGCACCAGCACCTGGCCGCCCCCCCCGCCGAAAAAACCGTTGACCACCCCGGCGGCTCCCCCCGCCAGGGCATACCACAGCCTCTTGCCCTTTTTCTTGTTCATTGTATTCACCCCAGTTCAGTTTTCCGCCGGATCAAAAAAATATTCCTTGACAAAATTTCCCGAGTGTAAAGCCCTCTTTCTTGCACCGCCCGCCAAAACCCGGTATAATGTTTCAAAATTCCAGAAATGAGGGACCGATGTGCCAAAGTCTACGAAGGATCAAATCATGGCTGCCCTGGCGGAGTTGCTCCAGGCCAAGCGGCTGGATGACATCACCGTCACCCAGCTGGTGGAAAAGTGCGGCATTTCCCGGCAGGCCTTTTACTACCACTTCTCCGACCTGTACGGGGTGGTGGACTACGGTATCCAGATGCTGCTGGATAAGCTGGGAGCCGCCCGGCCCGAGGAATGGCACGTAGCTTTGGAGCGGACGCTGTCCCTGCTGCGGGAGCACCGCACCCTGGTTCTCAACGTGTATCGGGCCTATGAGCGCAGCTATGTGGAAAGCCATGTGCGCCGCTGGGCCGCCCCCCTGGTGGAGGCCCGTACCCGGCTGGCCGCCCGCAGCTACGCCGTGACGGAGGACCAGATCGGCTTTATGACCGAGCTGCTCACCCAGGGGCTGGCCAGCATCGTACTCAGCTGGGTGGAACAGGGGATGCCCTCCAATATGATCGAGCGGATGGATGATTTCGACATACTGGTGGGGGGCTGTCTGGACTACACCCTGGAACGGCTGGCCCAGAAAAACAAGCGCTAGCCCCCAAAGCCCCATTATTCGACAAAATTTTACATCCCCGAGGCTCCTGTCAGAGTTTTGACAGGGGCCTCTTTCCTGTCTATGGAAACTACCCGCCTCGAGGGGTATTATGTCGCTGAACACGGCAAGGGATAAGCGGAGGCTCCAACCCGCCGCTTATCTGCCGGGACAACGCGATGAGAAAGGAATGTGTAAGCATGACTATGATGAACAGTGTGAAACGGGCGGGCTTCCGCGCCCTGTACGGCTATCTGGACAAGGACCCGGACGCCAACATCCCCCGCCTGATGGACTGGGTGGACCGCTTCGCCGGGGACGGCCCCAACAGCTTCCCCACTCAGCGCGCCGCCTTCCGCAAGATAATCGAAAACCCGGACAACAATTGGTACCGGCTCATCCGGTCCATGTGGACGGACATCGACGGCGAGGTGCGCAAGACCTTCTTCGAAAACTTTATGCTTAACGGTAACCTCATCGGCTGGACCATCCAGGAGGAGGCGCGGACACGGTATGGCTGCAATATCCCCTGGGCCATCCTGCTGGATCCCACCTCCGCCTGCAACCTCCACTGCACCGGCTGCTGGGCGGCGGAATACGGCAACAAGCTCAACCTCTCCTTCGACGAGATCGACAGTATTATCACCCAAGGCAAAAAGCTAGGGGTATATATTTACATCTATACCGGCGGCGAACCCATGGTGCGCAAAGACGACCTCATCGCCCTTTGCAATAAGCACAGCGACTGCGAATTCCTCTGCTTTACCAACGCTACCCTCATTGACGAGGAATTTGCCGACCAGATGCTGCGGGTGAAGAACTTTGTTCCCGCCATCAGCGTAGAGGGCTTTGAGGAGGCTACCGACAGCCGCCGGGGAAGCGGCGTGTTCCAAAAGGTCCGCCGGGCCATGGAAATTCTCAAGGCACGCAAGCTGCCCTTCGGCACCTCCTGCTGCTATACCAGCGCCAACCTGGACTCCATCAGTTCGGAGGCGTTCGTGGATGAACTGGTGGAGTGGGGGGCCAAATTCGCCTGGTACTTCCACTATATGCCGGTGGGCAATGACGCCGCGCCCCAGCTGATGCCTACCCCGGAACAGCGGGAAACCATGTATGAGCGCATCCGGGCCTACCGCAAGACCAAGCCGCTGTTTGTCATCGACTTCCAAAACGACGGGGAGTACGTGGGCGGCTGCATCGCCGGGGGGCGGCGGTATCTCCACATCAACGCCAACGGGGACGTGGACCCCTGCGTGTTTGTCCACTACTCCGACTCCAACATCCGGGAAAAGTCCCTGTTGGACTGCCTGCGTTCCCCCATGTTCATGGCCTACCACGACGGACAGCCCTTCAACGAAAACCACCTGAAGCCCTGCCCCATGCTTGAGAACCCGGCGAGGCTGCGGGAGATGGTGGCACATACCGGGGCAAAATCCACCGACCTCCAGTCCCCGGAGACGGCGGAACACCTGTGCGCCAAGTGCGACGGCTACGCCGCCGCCTGGGATTCTACCGCCCAACGTCTCTGGGCGTGCGGGCACAGCTGTGAAGGCTGTACCCAGTCCTGCGCACAGCACAGGGCTGCCGGCTGAGACTGATGCTTGTTTAGAGCCAATATGCCCAAGCGGCGGGGCTTTCCCGCCATACGGCGTGTATTTGACTTGAAATACACAAGGTATTTTCGTGCCAAACCGGCTGACTGGCAAAAAAATCCCCGCCCAAGATGGGCGGGGATTTTGCCTATGCCGGGATTAATTACTCGTTCACATCGATGACAACGCCGGAACCCACGGTACGGCCACCCTCACGGATAGCGAAACGCAGGCCCTTCTCAATGGCGATGGGGGTAATCAGCTCCACATTCATGTCCACGTTATCGCCGGGCATGCACATCTCAGTGCCCTCGGGCAGGGTAATGACGCCGGTCACGTCGGTGGTACGGAAGTAGAACTGGGGACGGTAGTTGTTGAAGAAGGGGGTGTGGCGGCCGCCCTCGTCCTTGGACAGGACGTACACCTGGCCCACAAACTTGGTGTGGGGGTGGATGGAGTTGGGCTTGCACAGCACCTGGCCGCGCTCGATCTCGTCCTTGTTGACGCCGCGGAGCAGGCAGCCCACGTTGTCGCCGGCCTCCACGTAATCCAGCGTCTTGCGGAACATCTCCATGGAGGTGACCACGGTGGACTTCTTCTCCTCGGACAGGCCGACGATCTCCACGGTCTCGCCCGCCTTCAGCTGGCCGCGCTCCACACGGCCGGTAGCCACGGTGCCGCGGCCGGTGATGGTGAACACGTCCTCCACGGGCATCAGGAAGGGCAGGTCGGCCTTGCGGTCGGGAGTGGGGATGTAGCTGTCAACAGCGTCCATCAGCTCCTTGATGCAGGCAAAGTCGGGGTCGTTCACATCGCCGGACTCGCAGGTCAGGGCGTTCAGGGCGGAACCCTTGATGATGGGGATGTCGTCGCCGGGGAACTCGTAGCCGGACAGGGTCTCGCGGACCTCCATCTCCACCAGCTCCAGCAGCTCCTCATCGTCCACCTGGTCGCACTTGTTCAGGAACACCACGATAGCGGGCACGCCCACCTGACGGGCCAGCAGGATGTGCTCCTTGGTCTGGGCCATGGGGCCGTCGGTGGCGGCGATGACCAGGATGGCGCCGTCCATCTGCGCCGCGCCGGTGATCATGTTCTTGATATAGTCGGCGTGGCCCGGGCAGTCCACGTGGGCGTAGTGACGGGCGTCGGTCTCATACTCCACGTGGGCAGTGTTGATGGTGATGCCGCGCTCGCGCTCCTCGGGGGCCTTGTCGATGCTGGAGTAGTCCTCGTACTGGGCCTGGCCCTTCAGGGCCAGATACTTGGTGATGGCGGCGGTCAGGGTGGTCTTGCCGTGGTCAACGTGGCCGATGGTGCCGATGTTGACGTGGGGCTTGGTACGCTCAAACTTTTGCTTGGCCATTTTGGGTTTTCCTCCTTGTACTTGTTAAATAAATAGGTTGAGGTGAACAGGTTTATGGGCCTATTCTATCCTATAGCGGCAGAAATTGCAACCACTAATTTACGCAATGCGCGCGGCCGCCAGCGGCGGGCGCACACAACGATCAGTCCTCTTTCCGGCCGCGCTGGGCGATGATCTTCTCGGCGATGTTCTTGGGGATCTCCACATAGCTGTGGGGCTCCATGGTGTACTGGCCGCGGCCCTGGGTGCGGGAACGCAGGTCGGTGGCGTAGCCGAACATCTCGGACAGGGGGACCAGGGCGTCGATCTGCTGGGCGCCGGGCCGGGCCTCCTGGCCCAGGATCTGGCCGCGGCGGGAGGTCAAATCGCCGATGACGTTGCCCAGATACTCCTCGGGGGCAATGACGGACACCTTCATGATGGGCTCCAGCAGGCAGGCCCCGGCCTTGCGGCAGGCCTCCTTGAAGGCCATGGAGCCGGCGATCTTAAACGCCATCTCGGAGGAGTCCACCTCGTGGTAGGAGCCGAAGGTCAGGTGGACCTTTACGTCCACCACGGGGTAGCCGGCCATGACGCCGGCCTGCATGGCCCCCTGGATGCCCGCGTCAACCGCCGGGATGAACTCCTTGGGGATGACGCCGCCGGTGATCTCGTTGAGGAACTCATAGCCCTTGCCGGGCTCGTTGGGCTCCACGGTGATGACCACGTGGCCGTACTGGCCCTTGCCGCCGGACTGGCGGGCGTACTTGGTGTCCTGCTTGACGGACTGCTTGATGGTCTCCTTGTAGGCCACCTGGGGCGCGCCCACGTTGGCCTCCACCTTGTACTCCCGGAGCAGGCGGTCCACGATGATCTCCAGGTGGAGCTCGCCCATGCCGGCGATGATGGTCTGGCCGGTCTCCTCGTCGGTGTAGGTCTTGAAGGTGGGGTCCTCCTCGGCCAGCTTCATCAGGGCGATGCCCATCTTCTCCTGGCCTGCCTTGGTCTTGGGCTCGATGGCCACCCGGATGACGGGCTCGGGAAATTCCATGGATTCCAGGATGATGGGGTGCTTCTCCTCACACAGGGTGTCGCCAGTGGTGGAATTTTTGAGGCCGATGACGGCGGCGATGTCGCCGGAGTAGACGGTCTCGATGTCCTCCCGGT